>NZ_JAKFWH010000074.1 GCF_021731985.1 Nitrosomonas sp. | reverse complement strand
GGTTCCTTTCCTTACGAAGTCAGTACGGTTTCTCATCCATCGGAACGCATTACGGAGGTAATGTTGCGTCCACTGGCCAAGCCGATAAGCATTGCCCAGGGTCAATTTGTCAACGCGGCTTTTTTTGAGGGACCGCTTTTTCAGGGCTGTGGTGAATTTCACCCTTACACAGTCAGCAAAATCGCTGAAGATGGCAGTTTATCGCTCAGTGTTAAAGCGTTGGGCGATTGTACGAAACATATTCAAACACTTGGGCCGGGTGTGGCTGTCCGCCTGCAAGGACCTTATGGGATTTTTTTACTGGACCGGCCATCGTCACCAGCAGTTTGGATTGCAGGCGGCATTGGTGTTACGCCATTCCTAGCCATGTTGCGTAGTCATTTGGTGACGCAGAAAACCGATCTGGTCTATGTGCACAGTGAACCTGAACAGGTTCCTTATGAAGCAGAACTGCGAGCCTATGCAACAGATCAAGCATTATTCCATGTGCACTCCCTCACGATGGAAAAGGACCCAACGCCGTTATTTACCTGGCTTGCAAATATCGATGATTTAAATGAGCGGCAAATCTATCTCTGCGGGCCGCCACTATTGGTAGAGAAAGTTACTGACTGGCTGCAGGAACAAGGTGTGCCCGAACAGCAAATCCATTTTGAGCAGTTTGATTTTCGCCCATGAAATGTATTGATATCGCTGCAACCATAGTATTTTGGCTATTTGTAATCGGTTTATGGACTTGCGTTCCGGGTTATCGGAATTAAGCGATGCGATTTGCCTTAATTTTGCAGGAGCAATGTCCCTGGCGCGCAATCAACCGATCAGCTCCTGAGTATTGGCAGTTGTTCGTCTTTTGGCACAAACTTCAGCGCAGTGCCGTTGTTGCACCAGCGCTCTCCACGTGGCGGCGGACCATCATTAAATACATGGCCTTGATGTCCCCCACAGCGCACGCAGTGATATTCCGTGCGCAGCTTGATCATCTTGAAATCAAGTTTAGTTGCTATGTGCCCAGCGATAGGCTGGGTAAAACTTGGCCAGCCGGTGTTGCTTTCATATTTAGATGAACTTTCAAATAACGGCAGATAGCATGCGGCGCAAATAAAGGTACCTTCGCGATCCTCATAAACCAGATTACTGGATTCCGGCCGTTCGGTTTCTTCCTCAAACAAAATCTTATAAGCTTTGGGCGAGACCAACCCGCGCCATGCTTCATGCGGCTTGTTTAAGGGTGTAATCGGACTGGAGGCCTCCCCAATGACTTGTGCCCGAAAGCATGCGGGAATCAATGGAAACACGGCCGCCACGGCAAGACTTTGTAACAAAATGCGTCGTTTCATAAATTTGCTCCGTAGCGAGAGTATTTTACGGATGATTTGGAATCGAACTTCGTTTCCATTAGATCCTTTTAGTAAATAACAACAAGAGAAATAAACTTGCTCCGCGCGCCCTGCCGCACTGATGCAAATACCCGAGCTCGATCAAAGAACGAAAATGTTGTTTGAGTGTATGCAGCTTGCACCGGTCAAGTTTGATAGCCTCACCGATCGTGACACGACCACAGGGTTGTTTGTTATTCCTACAGGATATTCCGGTATCGAATCACGAATCCAATACAAACAATGCGCACACCACAATGGAAAAAACAAAGATCTTACTTCTGCATCAACCACATTCTCAATTCTAGACCTGTCCCCGTCCTTCCCCCGTCCTTCCCCAAAACACAAATCATATTTAATTCATCGGCTATATTCTCAATTCGCGACCTGGCCCCATGCTTGGACAACGCGAGGTGGAAGTGTGAGTCCTTTGCCTCGGATGGCGGTGGATCAATAATTGTTTTACCCGAGATGTGGTATTTGGCCTGAGAGCGATTTGTACTGCCAGGCAGCAACAGGCAGGGCCGTCGCTCCTGCAGCGAATGGTTAGGGGGCAACAGATCATGGTTCATTATTGTCTTCTTCGAACCCGGAGTAGTCAGTGCTGTCTGCTCCGTAATACTCTGCCGCATCGTACTTAAATGTTGCCTTAAACGTTGCGCCAAGACCACATGCGCTGAGCTGAGAAAGCCCGGCGATCTTCAATTGACACGCAACGCACTCGAACTTTTCCGGAAGGTATTCCTGCACCTCAATGATTAAATCGCCTTCCAACTTACGGATTGGCTCAGATACCGGGCCGCCGAAGACTAGCGAGTCACTTTCACACGCTGGGCATTTGACTCTATGGCCAGACTGACGGATTGCCCAAACAGAAGCCTGCTTGAGCAATTTTTGCTGCTCCGCCTTATCCTTTCCGCCCCAAACTGTCTTATGCGCCGCTATCGCTTTCGCGACAGCCTTTGCCGATTCATCTTTCGATGCGGCGACCAGCTTCTCAGCAACCTTCGCCTCGGGCTTTCCTACTACCGCAGCAAGACCTTCGCCCATCGATTCAAGAAGAACCGTCAGCGTTTCGTAGAAATGCGGTAGCCAACCCGTATTGAGGCCGACAAATGGCATGCCGCCAGAGTGTAGCTCCTCGTTTCTGCGATTTATGTGCGCAGCGGAGAACCCATCAAGTTCTGCCGTGTACTTCGGCATCGCCTCACGCAGCCTCGAGCGGACCTCACTAATATCAATCGACTTTGGTATGAACTTTGGGGCAGTTGGATTTCTACCCAACGCAAAGTAAAGGTTGCCGCTGTCCTTTGAATCCGCGAGCAATGCCGGACTGATACTTGCTAATGCAGCACGCGCAACAAACTCCAGGACAAAAGTTGACGTGAGGCCGAACTGCCACTCATCACGCGAATGCGAGAGCATATCTTCCGCATATAGCTGTGCTTTTGCGAGCAGTGCTTCCTTTGACCATGGATGCGAAATCTTTTTGGCTGTTGTCATTTCAACTCACTTAAGTATGCCCGCTGTACATTTCTTGATATTGAATCCGCGCCAATAGACGATCGACCGTGCAACATTCGCCAGTTATCAACAATCAGTGTGTCTCCCCGACTTCTTAGCAGAAACTCGAGCGGAGTAGAACAAGCTATTAACTGCGCAATTTGATCTATAGCCTTAACCGCTGCCTTGTTTGCCGCCCGCAGGTATAGGCTATCCCAACGTAACAAAGACCCATCATCTTGATTTGGCTTATCAAAAACTCTTAGCAATTGATATCCGTATTGCGTCGGCCTTCGGGGTGTCACAAGGGAGCGATACAGAAACTCCTCTCCCAACGAATCAATTACGCATGCACCATCAAGAACGCGGGTTGAAACACTTGAAGCACCTACCTCGCACCGAAGAACCACATATCTTGGCGGTAAAGACCAGTGAGCCAAGTCTGTATGGAACGGAAACTCTCCTAAGCCATAGTTGCCGCTGTAGGTATTGGGCGTGGCGCTCGTTTCGCTCTTGGGGGTCAATGACTGAACACTGGCAAAACCTTCCAGAACATCGATCTTTCCAATACTTTCGAATGCTTCCAGAGCTTCATGCTCTACGTGGAACTCCGCGATAAAGGCATATCCATCACGATGCACGCTGTCTCTTATGGCTTCCGCACTCGCCACACTTTCCCCCTAACGTCTGAATTGTGCGGCGCCGATAGGCGTCCGCACCAATGAACAGTTATGTGTAGTTTTCATAACAGGGGAACCAGTTGCCCACCGATCATTACACCGAAACCATATCGTACGTTCGGATTTAAGCGTCGGTCTATCGGAATTTCGATGACACTTATGGAGAGATTGCCCGAAGCGTCAACGTGTCGGGCGCATAGAAAGACCATCATCAACTCAACGATATCAGCGATGTTCGCACAAGCCGAAGACATAAACTCCCTCATGGGAGTGCCATCGAATGGCGTTTTCGGGTAAACGAGTTGGACAAGGGGCGGCACCAGCTGGTTATGGGAATTTAGAGCGAAATCAGCAGCGATCAATTTCATTTCAGGTCGCTCGTGCTCAACGGCGTTCCTTGCGTTTCTGATCATGCGCAGGAAGGGCGTCGCACCACTTAAGAAATGCCCGAAATTGTCGATTCGACCTTCGCCTTCAATGCGATTCTTCAGGCTCTCCCAACCACCACTACCCAGATCCGGGTAAAACAGTTTGGTGAGATCGAATAGCTTCTGGAGGGCATGATCCGCCTTCTGAATGAACTCACGGATGCGAATGTCAACATGTACCATTGAAGGAAGCATTAACGAGCGATTGTTTCCGATCTTTCCTTCAAACTTGTCGACCGCTTCCTGTTGCTCAGATGCGAAGCGATCCGACAAGATCCTCATTTCTGCAACGTTCTTCGTGATCTCAGTAGCATGGCCCATTGCAGCATTTGCGTCGATGTTGGGTGAAAGATGGCCTTTTTCGAGCAGCCCATGTGCGGTGAGGAGGATTTTTCCAACGAACTCCTCATCAGAGCCGAATGCCGCCAACCGTTGAGCCGTGTTGGGAACGTTTGGATTAGTACGCTCCGGATCGATCTGATCCGCCATCTTGATCTGATAGATCCCTTTTCGCTTCACTACAAGCAGGCTGTCACCGAGCGTGAGCATGCCAGTGATCTCGCTATCATCATCAGGCACATTTATGCTCATCGAGCCCGCGCTTTCGCGAATGCGGTCAATCTCGCGTTTTGGCCCTTTGTCTTTTGGATCAGGCATCGGTGCTCTCAATCTCCCTGAGACACATAACGTAAAGTTGAGGGGCGCCGCGCTTTTGCGGCGTCCCGCTCGAACGTCGGGTTAGGCATTGGCTGAAGCAAGCAAAGCCGATACGAACGGAAAATCTCTAGGACAGTGACTTTCTATTCTGTCGAAGATCATCTGGTCGCCGGCATTGTGTGTGTTACAGCAAAGATAGTAATTTTTTTGATTGTGCTTGGCAAAAACTATCCATTCACCAGTAAGCTTATTGTCATTCGCTCGATCCTCGATAGGTTCATGAACAACTCTGTGTGAAAGCTCGCTGATCATTTCTTTTGTAATGATTGGTGACTTGCTGGGGTCTAGCACTTTGTTTACTAACTTCTCCAGAACTCCACCCTTTAAAGCATTGGATATGTTGTGCGGTACAAAATGCGCAGAAAAAAAGTGCTTGTGCCAAAGACCTTTTAGTGGCTTACGCGAGAACTGTGATGCTGGTTTGGTTTGCGGGTCAGCTTCACCACTCTCCAAATTTTTTATTTCACGAAGCACGTCATCGGGGCCGACCCCAAACTTTAAGTCAAAGATATACAAATCAAGCCAAAGCAATTCGCTTATTCGGTTCCTGATTTCATCTGAGACGATATACATTGCCGCAAACTCAGACAACTGGTCGTCGGTTACTTTGACTTCTGAGCCTTTCAGTGAAACCGTATAAATTCTGGAAGACATAAATTCCTCTTGTATTGCCTAACGTAATATATAAGACATTTTGCCCAATAATCCTGTCGATAATGTCGTGTAATCACAGTAAATATTATCTATCATCATGTTTTTAATATTAATTGATAAATTGAATAAGACAGTTCATAGCAGCAAATGCGACCCATGCGATCAATTAAGAATTTGCTCGATCTCTCCTCGAAAAAAATAGCGAGCACGATCGTTTTCATGGAAAAAATATTTTATAGGATAACACTCTATTATTTTTGACGGCAAACTTCATTCGGCGACTCGGTTGTTGCTCTACCAATCGAAGTGATCCAGAATCAGCAATCATGCTGTTATCGCTCCACCAACACCACTTCAGCCGCCATAACCGAATTATCCCTTCGATATCGCAATTCAGTTTTCTCACCCGCCTTGAGTGTTCTTAGGATATTCGCATACGACGCCAAATCGCTGATCGTTTGTCCAGCCAGTTGTATCAGGATGTCGCCCGCCTGTAATTGCGCTTGCTGTGCCGGGGAACCGAGGAGGACGTTGTCCACGCGCACGCCTTCGCCCTGGTACGAAAAATCCGGTACGGTGCCGAGACTGGCGGTGCGTTTTTCTTTGGTTTTTGTTTCTGTGGGTTCAGTTTGCGCATTTTGCGATGGCAATGTGACCGTCAGCGGTTCGATGCGGTTGGCCAGGTATTCTGTGGCTTCTTTGAGAATCGATGCGACTTTGACCAGCCCGGCGGAGTCTATTTTGTCCACGGTGTCGCCGGGGGCGTGGTAGTCCTCGTGCGCGCTGGCGAAGAATTGCACGGCGGGTACGCCGGCCTGGATGAATGCGGCTTGGTCGCTGGAACCGAAGTCATCTTGCACGGCGTTGACGGGGATGCCAGTGACGAAGCTTGCGCCACGGAAAATATGCACCAGTTCGCGCGCGGTGCCGGTGCCGAACACGGTGACCGGATTGTTTCCCAGCCGTCCCACGGTATCCAGATTCAGCATCGCGATGATTTTCTCGGTTGGATAATTTTTGGTATTGCGGATGTAATGCTTGGAGCCGAGCAGATCCGCTTCCTCTCCGGTGAAAGCGACAAAAATAATGGTGCGTTCCGGTTGCCATTTGGGCACGATCTGCCGTGCCAATTCCAGTAGGATGGCGATGCCACTGGCATTGTCATCCGCACCGTAATGAATTTCCCCTGATGCGCGGCACGCACGTCCGGCCAGCCCATGCCAAGGTGGTCGTAATGCGCGCCGATGATCAGACTTTGCCCGGCGAGTTGCGGGTTGGTTCCCGGCAAAATGCCGATGACATTGCGTAGTGAGATATTGCCTTTTGGCAGTCCGACATCTTGCTGCCAAATTTGTAGAATCATTGTAGAATCATTGGGGTCATAGAATCATTGGGGTCAGACTCGATTGATATAAGTAAGTGTTTCTTCAGTACCGTATTTGTCCGGGTTGTTTTATCAGAGATAAAGCAGGAATACCCAGTTCTTGATGCAGTTTCCAAATCATTTTGAGTGTAAGGGAGCGCTTGCGATTTAAAATCTCGTAAACGCGATTACTTTTTCCAATCATGGGTTCCAAATCTTTAACCGTTAGGCCTTTCTGCTCCATTTCAAATTTGATGGCTTCAACAGGATCAGGCAAGTCGAGAGGAAAATGTTTGCGCTCGTAAGCTTCAATCAGTGTCACTAGTACATCCAGTTTTTCACCTTCCAGTGTGTTCAATTCAGCCGTCATCAGTGTTTCAACTTCCTTCAATGCTGCGCGGTAGTCGGTGTCAGTTTTGATCGGTTTATTGTTCATAGTTAATTGCCTCTGATGCCAAGGAAGCTCTGATTAAGTTGATTACATTCATGGTTCGACAAGCTCACCACGAACGTAATCAATATATTGCCGTTCGTCCTGAGCCTGTCGAAGGACTTAATCAGAGCTTCCTTAGCGTGCCCAGATGTCCATTCCATTACAACATACGGCGCAGCCTACTCTGAACATCATTGAGGTGCATGTAATGCACGATAAAGTTTCCTTGCTTCTTCTTCCTTCAGTGTGTCATCGATTTCACGCAGAACACTTTGAATGTTAACTGGTTTCTCAATACGCTCGAAGCGCCCGGTCAAAACACTGTCCGGATGTAGTTGCCCGCTTTGATAGAGTGTCCATATTTCCATACCATAACTGGTGGCTAGCAATTCAGGTGCAAACTGACCGAAATAATTAGCCAAGTTTTCAACATCACGTAGCAGCATTTTACAGGCTTGGTTATTGGCGGCTGCGTCGATAGCTTGAGGCAAATCGATGATAACTGGCCCGGTGCTGTCGATCAGCACGTTGTATTCAGACAGATCGCCGTGGATAATCCCAGCGCACAGCATGCGAACCACCTGCGTAATTAGAATGCGATGATATTCACGAGATAATTCTGCAGTCAGTACAAGATCGTTGAGCCGTGGGGCTGCGTTGCCATTGCTGTCGGTGACCAGATCCATCAGTAGTACGCCCTCATGGAAATGATGCGGCTTGGGTACACGCACACCTGCAGCAGCGAGCCGGTACAGAGCATCTACCTCGGCACTTTGCCAGGATTCTTCCTGTGCTTTGCGTCCATACCGGGTACCTTTTTCCATGGCGCGCGCGCGACGGCTGTTTTTTACTTTGCGGCCTTCGGTGTAATCCGTACTTTGGCGGAAACTGCGTTTGTTGGCTTCTTTGTATACTTTAGCGCAACGTATCTCTTCGCCACAGCGAACCACATAAACCGAAGCTTCCTTACCACTCATTAATTGACGGATAACTTCATCGATAAAGCCATCCTGGATCAGTGGTTCAATTCTTTTTGGGGGTTTCATTCGTGTAATACTACGCTTATATTTTGATATTCATCTTAGATACAATTTATAACACCTGATATACAGGATAACTAGAAAAATAGGACTTGAATTAAGCTATCCAAAATGTTTTATATTATGTTGTACTGATTTGCCTGCATTTCAATAGTGTTTTTTTATTTCGACCATTGTGTTAGCGCTCACGCAAGGGGACTAATAGCGATGATAATCCATTGTGATCAAGCTCATGCATCAATGCTAATAATTTCCCGATTTCGCCAGGAGGAAACCCTTTACGAGCAAACCAGTTAAGATAATTTCCAGGTAAATCGGCAATCAAATGTCCTTTGTACTTGCCATAAGGCATGACTCGGGTGACTAATAGCTGCAGGTGCTCAGGATTTATCACTACTAATTAACACAATAATTGTGCAGATGTTAGAACTGCGGAGAAAAGAGCTTACGCCAGAGTACGCCATTGAATCCAACCGCCCATGCCCCCGATCTTCCAGCGGCAATATTTTCTAAACCACTTGCCTCCTCATCTTGACTGAAGGTGACGCCATCATCTGATGAGCTCCATATAGCCCCGTTCTTTCCGGCAAGCCAGATTAAGCCGTTAGGTGCGGTAGCAACATCTGCAATTCCGCTTGCTGTGGTTTTGCTCCAGCTACCTGTGGCAAACTTCCACAACGTGCCATTGGACCCAACCGCCCATACGACGCCACCTGGTCCGGCGGAAATTCGACTAAAGCCACTTGCCCCAATCTGCGTGAACTTCTGCCCTTGGTCGCCACTAAACCAGATAGTACCATTTTTCCCAACTAGCCATACTTTGCCGTCTGGCGCGACAGCGACATCTTCCATGCCACTTACTGCTGTTTCGGTCCAGCTACCCGTAGCAAATTTCCACAACGCGCCATTGGACCCAATTGCCCATACAGTACTATCCGGTCCGACAGAAATTCGACTAAAACCACTTGCACCAATCTGCCTAAATGAGGAGCCATATATATTGTCCGATACCCAGACAGCCCCGTCCTCGCCGGTAAGCCAGATTAACCCGTTAGGTGCGATCGCGATATCTCTCATTCCGCTGGTTGGCGTACTGTGCCAAATTTCAGCCTGGGCCAATGAAGAGAACATGCCACATACCATCAGCAATCCAATCAACAATCTTCGTGATAAGCACCACGTTTTGCGGGCAAATATCATTTGCATACCACTTAACTTAGTCACATTCTTCTTATGGAATAGTAAAACTCCAAACACTATGAGTCCATCAACATCGGCTGGCATTTGTGTTTACGCCTGTACTGAATTGATACTTTAACCGTGCGACCCCGGCTATATTTAAACATTCTGATGCACAGTAAATTGTAATGCAGATTGGCTGGGAATCTGGTCTTGTTTGAATAACATAATGGCGCGATACTAAGGGGCAAGCCGATATCTTTACTGATTCTGATCACAGTCATTACGGTGTACCATTCAGCCTTTTCCGAATAAATCTTCAAGCGCGGCTAATAGACTGGTAAATTTGAAATCAAATTGATACGTTTGCAGCAATTTTGCGGGTACGATGTGATAGCTGTTCAGAGCCAAGGCTGCGGCCTCTCCTAACGCCAGTTTTAAGATAAAAGCAGGGGTAGGAATGAATGCGGGCCGATGGAGGATTTTACCGAACGTGGTTGCAAAATCCCGGTATCGTACCGGGTTGGGTGAAACGGCATTTACCGGACCGCGATAGCGCGTATCCAGAACAGCAGTTTCGTATACTGAGACCAGATCGTGAATATGAATCCACGGGAGCCATTGGCTTCCTTGCCCAATCGGTCCACCCAATCCAAGTTTGAATAGTGGCAAGAGTTTTGCCAACATGCCACCTTCACCCAACACAACTCCTGTCCGAATGTTAACCCGGCGCACTCCCCTGCTCTCAATGTTTGCTGCTTCTTTTTCCCAGTCGCGGCAGATGGCTTGCATGAAATCTCCGTGATCAGGTACGACGTAGGACTCATCATAAATATCATCTCCCTGACCTGGATAAATGCCGATCGCTGAACCGCAGATAAAACATTCCAGACTGGAAGGCGCTGCCGTCACTAACTTGCGTGTACTCAGGATGAGTGATTCATAAATCGCACATTTGCGCGCATCGGTCCAACGGCCATCACCCAGATTCTCGCCCATCAAGTGAATGATCCCTTGGATATTTTCCAGTGCTTCAGCAGGTACTTCCTGTGTTGCATAATCCCAGCTATAGGCAGTCACACCAAGCTTCTGGCTAGCGCGCACACCATCCCGGCTAAGTACTTTGATCGTATGCTGGCTTTGTTTCAGGCGTTGCACGAGATGTCGGCCAATGAATCCTGTCGCGCCAGTAATGAGTAGGTTCATTTTTAATGGCTAATTTCAGCGGTGATTGATTAGAAACGTACAAACATTCCGGATTCGTATCAACGAAATTTAGGATACTGTGCACTCCTGTAACAAAATAGTAAACAGATTTAAAGCAGCTTTCCAGTTTATTTGAGAACGCCGGGATCCATTGATGACTCAAACAGATGGACACTGAGTGATACTTTGGGCTTCAACAAAAATCGGTTTGCGTGCGTTTCTGATTTCTTCTAATAGAAATATGAGTCACAATAAAAAATTGTCCGCATTGAAGTCTGCAAAGATTGATTACTTTCCGGAGGAACTTTGCTATGTTTATCTCAAGACCATTCATTATTTCAAGCATACTTTTTCTCGCTTTAACTCATAGCAATCTGACACGCGCTGAAGTTTCCAAAGGAACATGGACACTGGCTGCTCCAGCGCCTACACAACGCACAGAGGTCGCCGCAGCCGCAACTGAAGGCAAAATTTATGTGGTCGGCGGATTTAATAAACCTAATTTGCAAAATGCTTTGAAATTTGCCATCAGTAACGATGTGGAAGTCTATGATACGGCCTCTGATTCCTGGTCGGCCACAACACCGTTGCCAGAAGGTCGGCATCACGCAGGAATTGCTTCACTGAACGGCTTGTTGTACGTTATGGGCGGATTCACCCAATCTTTTATGTCGATTTGGCATGCCGTTTCCACTGTTTATCAATACAATCCCGCTACCAAAGAATGGCGTGAGCTCGCACCGATGCCAACTGCACGCGGAGCGCTTGGTATTGCCATCTATCAAAATCGCTTGTATGCAGTCGGCGGATATGATGGCAAACACAATTCTGGCGCTGTGGAAATTTTTGATCCGCAAACGAATACCTGGTCATCCGGCGCATCCATGCCTACGCCACGAGACCATTTGGCAGTAATCACGGCCGGAAACCGGATCCACAGCAATCAATGGCGGCCACGCGCGAAGCTCCCAACGCCCCGAAGTGGCATCACCGCAGGCGTAATCAATGATTGGATTTATATCATCGGCGGCGAATCAGGAGACGGCACATTTAACACTAATGAAGCCTATCATCCCGGAACCGATCAATGGCGCACAATGACGCCAATGCCCACGGCACGGCATGGACTTGGCTCAGCCGTCGTCAACGGACGCTTGTACGTGATCAGCGGCGGCCCAACGCCAGGAGGCTCTTTTAGCCAGGTCAATGAAGTTTTTACACCACCAGCTGTTGAATAACATTGCGCATCCCAAACAAAATACACCTCAATCATATGGATTTATTTCTAGGATCTGCTCTATAAATAACTGAGTATAAATCACACCATAAAACTATTTCCTTCAAAAATACTCTCGAAACATAAAAGTATAAGCAAGCGATAGTTTTTTGAACCATCGTTAATTTTGCCGTATAATTCTCACCAATTCACATGCTATTCCTCAGCTTATTATTGATTCCCCTCTGAACTTCCTAAAATTTTTTCAGTCTATGGCCGCATGTAATGAGTAAGAGCGTTCTTGCAAACACGGATCTATCTGATGAGATTCTTACGCCAGCCAACTATTCTGAATTAACCAATTTCGAGCAAAGCAAAATTCTCCAGTTTCAACAGGAGATTCTTCAGTTAGTGGTAATGGGAAATAATTACAAAGAAATTTGTGAGCAAGTCTGTCTGCTAATGGAACAGCTTCTGGACAATGCCGTAGCAACGGTCATGTTATTGGACAAAGAAAAACAATGCATGAATGTATTTGCCGCACCAAGTGTCCCGGAGGAATGTGTTGTTCAACTGAATGGTTTGCGGCCAGGTCCTGAAGCTGGATCCTGCGGGAATGCTGTCTTTCGTCAAGAAGCAGTCTATGTAGAAAGTACGCTTGAGGATCCGCGTTGGAAGAGTATCCGGAAATTAGCCATTGATTTCAATATCCTCTCCTGTTGGTCCATGCCGGTGCGCAGCAAAGGCGGCGAGTGCATCGGATCATTTGCGCTTTCCAGTTTTGAACATCGCTTACCCAGTGCGTTTCACCGTAAATTATTAGAAATAGGCTCGTTTATTATCGGAATTACTCTCGAACAGCAAAAGATGAGAGAACAGCTCTATCTCTCGAGCAAAGTTTTCGAGAATAGTACCGAAGCTATTATGATTGCCGATGCGAATAAGACCATAATCTCTATTAATAAAGCACTTAATAAAATAACTGGCTATACGGAAGAAGAAGTAATCAACAAATCGGTGTCGATTATGGTATCGATTCGGCACAACTCAAAATTCTTCCAGAAAATTTGGCTATGCGTTAAACAATACGGTCATTGGCAAGGTGAGGTGTGGAACAGGAACAAACGCGGACGAGAGTATCCCGCATGGTTTAGTATTACTACGGTACATGGCGAAGATGGAATAATAAGCTATTATCTCGTTAACTTTTCTGATATTACAGATAAGAAAAAATCGGATGAGATTATCTGGCGCCAAGCTAATTTCGACTCTTTGACTGGTTTGCCAAACCGTAATATGTTTTACGATCGATTGAATCACGATATTAAAAATGCTTCCCGTTTAGGAATACAGTTGGCGGTATTATTTATCGATCTCGATCGATTCAAGGAAGTAAATGATTCATTTGGGCACAGCATCGGCGATGCGCTGCTGATGGAAGCCGCAAAGCGGCTTAGCAATTGTGTTCGCGAAACGGATACCGTGGCGCGTTTAGGTGGTGATGAATTTACAATTATTTTGAATGGAATCAACAGCCAGCGTTGCGCTGAAACAATAATTCAAATGATCTTGCAGGAACTGGCCAAATTATTTCATTTAAACACTAAATCGGCCTATGTTTCCGCAAGTATTGGGGCCACATTTTTTCCGGAGGATGCGAACAACGCCGATACGTTGATGAAAAATGCTGATCAAGCCATGTATTCTGCTAAGAATAATGGGCGAAATTGCTGGAGTAGCTTCACATCGTCTATGCGAGCAGCTTCAGAAATCCGTTCGCGAACTGCATATGAGTTGCGCGATGCGCTAAGAAACCATCAGTTCTATTTAATGTATCAACCGATACTGGAACTGGCAACCGGCAATATACATAAAGCCGAAGCATTGATACGCTGGCAGCACCCAGAGCAAGGGACAATTTATCCTGCTGAATTCATTACTATTGCAGAAGAAACCAATCTGATTACAGACGTTGGTGACTGGGTATTCAAACAGGCAGCCAATCAAGTCGCGTTGTGGCAAGAAAATTTTAATATAGAATTTCAAATCAGTGTCAACAAATCCCCCAAACAATTTATTAATAAAATGAGCGATTGGGTGAGTCATCTCCGTGAACTTGAGCTAAACGGGCGTAGCATCATCGTTGAAATTACCGAGAACTTATTGTTAGACATACATGAGTTGGTCGTTGAAAAATTATTAAATTTTCGAGATGCGGGCGTTCAGGTGGCAATCGATGATTTTGGCACGGGTTACTCGTCATTATCTTATCTCAAGAAATTTGACATTGATTATCTTAAGATTGATCGATCTTTTATTTCTAATCTGGACAGTGAATCCAACGACAGAATTTTATGTGAAGCGATTATTACGATGGCCCATCGTTTGGGTATGAAAGTTATTGCTGAAGGCGTGGAAACTGATTCACAGAAACAACTATTGATAGCAATGGGCTGCGATTATGCGCAGGGTTACTTCTTTAGCAAACCATTGACGGCAGATAAATTTGAAGCTTTTCTTCTACAACAAGGACAAATAAATCCATATATACAATCCTCACCCGCAATTTGTAATTAATGTACCGGTAATTTAAAAAGCGTTTTTTCCTTTAACAATTTTTTAGAAATAAGCATTTTGCTTACTCAGGATTGTTGATTAGGGTGTTAATGTTAAAATTTTGGAGGTTTACATGAAAGTATTCTTATTCTTAGCGTTTATACTGAGCTCTTCTAGTTACGCTCAAAGTAATCACGATCATCAAGATAAAACACAGAAAGATGGTCATCATAGTCAAATGCACGATGGCGATCATCACGGTGGAATGGGCGGAATGCATGGCGGTCATCACAAAATAGATAAAACCACTTTAAAACAATTCTTTGAACCGTTACCCGCAGCAATTATTGATAAGGAAAAGAATGCGGCTCTAATCAAGCTTGGAAAGAAGCTTTATTTAGAACCCCGGCTTTCGATCAATGATCAGATTTCTTGTAACTCCTGTCATAGGCTGGATAATTTTGGCGTAGACAGTCAGGCCACATCGCCAGGTCATGAAGGAAAACGCGGCGGCAGAAATTCCCCAACCTCGATGAATGCAGCGCTGCATATTGCGCAGTTCTGGGATGGGCGCGCCAAAGATGTTGAGGAACAAGCACTGGGGCCAATTTTAAATCCAATCGAAATGGGCATGCCAAATGCAGATGCTGTTGTCAACAAATTGAAAAAAATAGAGGAATATAAAGCACTTTTTGCAGAAGCCTTCAAGGATGAGAAAGATCCTATTCAATACAAAAACGTTGGCAAGGCCATCGGTGCCTTTGAGCGTACACTGCTAACCCCTTCTCGTTTTGATGATTTTCTCAATGGCGATGAAACCGCATTGAATGAAAACGAGAAAAGAGGCCTGCAAAAATTTGTCCACATGGGATGCGCCACTTGCCACAACGGTGTTGCGCTTGGCGGGAACTCATACAAAAAAATCGGTCTGGTTAAACCCTATGAAACAAAAGATATGGGACGGTTTGAAATAACCGGACTTGAGATTGACAAGAAAGTGTTTAAGGTCCCAAGCCTTAGAAATATTACCAAAACAGCACCGTATTTCCATGATGGCTCAGTTGCAACATTGGATGAAGCGATAGAAGAAATGGCTGAGCATCAATTGGGCCGAGAAGTTGGCCCTGGATTTATTACCGATGTAAAAGCATTCCTGGGATCTCTAACCAGTAAGGGCAAAGAATAAATTTGCACCGCACGGTCTCGCCTATCCTTACGGCAAAACTGTAGGGATAGGTGCAGAAAACAAAACATCAGAAATGCAATCTATAATGCTCTCCGTGGCAAGCAACTACCACGGAGAGCATTACGTTTATGTATCGTTGCGGCATCCCCAACACTCACAGTAAACTATTTTACGAATTTCTATTTTCTCGTTTCTGGCATTGCACGCACCACGGCCAATGTCCTTACGGTACTTTCTGTCGCATTATCAAACAAGAGTCCAGTTTCTACTCAAAAATATATATTTTCAGAATACTCTAAAGAAATTCCATTTATACTGATCCAATCAGGAATATTTATACCTAAATAGAAGGAAAGCACCATGAAATTAATGAGGATAATGACTGCAGGTTTGATTTTTTTGGGACTGTCGGCTTGCTCCAGTACAGGGCCTGTTTTATATCCAAACACACACTTTTTATCTATGGGAAAAAAGGTGGCTGAGGCAGATATTGAAGCTTGTAAAGAATTGGCCGAAGCGGCTGGTGCCAGGGAAGGCAAAGGAAATGTTGGTAATGTCGCGACAAGCACGGCCATGGGCGCAGGTGTCGGTGCCGCGAGTGGTGCAGTGGGTGGCGCTATTTACGGTTCGGCTGGTCAAGGCTCCTTAGTTGGTGCAGCCAGTGGTGCCGCTGCAGGATTGTTGCGAGGAATCTTCCTCTCGGCGAGACCTGCACAACCCAATCAAGCTTATGCAAACTTCGTTTCTCGCTGCTTGCAAGAAAAAGGCTATGAAGTTACCGGCTGGCAATAGCAGGAGGTTCCGGAACGCCGTAATGCAACAGAGGAGCCAGACTCAAATGCCGCCAGCCATTTCGGCAATTAACAATCCCAAAATACCAAATAGCAGTAAGATGACCCATTTGAGATGATGAGAGATATTGCGTAACAACGCTTTAGTTTCTTCGTCCATACTTATTATTCACCCATTTTTGATTCCGTTAGTATAGCTAAAAGATACTTGAAAACCCGTAATTATGTTGCAAATTACGAATATCTAGCGTGCTTAAGGACTTCAATGCACTTTTTATTTCGATGAATTATTATCCCCAATGAAAATCTAATTAAATATCGCCGTCAGATAAATAGCGCCGATTGATCATGGCTATTTTGTACTTGATAATTTTTATCAAACTTCAGAATTACCAGGAAAAGCCGTAAGTCATCTTTGATTCTTGTATCAATATAGTGTGATATCAATAATATTGTTTCCAGAACATGTTATAGGGAGGTGATAGCAATGATTAGAGAACTTTCTTTTGATGATGAAGATGTCATTTATCCTGTTGATAGTATGAATGACGAGGATGATCTACTGGCGGATAGCAAAATTCCACTCGGGAAGTTTGCAAAAATAATTGATGAATTCGAGGCTGCCAAAGATGATTTTGATGATAACGAATTCGAAACAGTCAAAAATGATTTTGACGATGACGATGATGTTACACTTGACACGTTAGGACTGCGGTAGTCTCTCAAACTCTACAACAGCACTTGTTGCATAGTGAACGCAGCATAACAATCTATTCCTATGGAACAAGTAACGGTGAATGCAAACGTAGAAATTTTAGAGAAAACAATCTGTTTCGAAGGCTTTTTTCGTATTGAGCGTTACCGCTTGCGTCATCGATTA
>NZ_JAKFWH010000073.1 GCF_021731985.1 Nitrosomonas sp. | reverse complement strand
GTGTTTTATAACAACCAAAGACTGCATTCATACCTGGATTACAAAAGTCCGAACCAATATGAAGCTGAAGCAGCAAAAACGATGAAAGTTGCTTAACTGGGGTGTCCGGTTTTACTTGACCAGGTCATATTGCTTGGGGGGGGAGGCAACCTTCCAAGACCAATTGGTGTCCGAAGAGGGCGCATTATCACTAATTTCTTAGAAGTCAGTGATATGCCCATTCCAAGTACAGATGAAGAACGAGCAGCAATTGCTTTTTATCGAGAAGGAATATCACTCGATAATCCCTTTTATGGTTTTTTATCCCTTTTTAAAGTGATAGGTGCTCTTCTTCCTAATGGTAAGAAACGTGAGGCATGGATCGCTGATGCTTTAGATCGTCTCGACGATCATCGAGCTAAAGAAAGGCGTGAGGAGCTTAGGTCGCAAGATACCGATGTGAGTGCGTATCTAAGGGACGAATGTCGTAATGCGATAGCTCATGCTGAGAGAAACCCATATGTTAACCCAGACGAAGTTGATGATCATTTCCGGTTATCAAAAGATCTGCCATTACTAAGAAATCTCGCAGAACTAGCTATTGAAGAGAATTCAAGCCTCAAAAGATCACACACGCTTTGGCGCGAGCATCTCTATGAGCTCGCAGGATTCAAAGAATTACTTTCGGAAGAAGTGATCGACAAGCTGACAAATTCTATCCCGATTCCAGAAGGTACAATTGTCGAGATACCAGATTTATATACTGTGGCGGCTCGTCATGGAGCAGAAGTTTATTCATTCGAGAACATGAGACCTGAGATTACAGGACAAGTTGAGGGAGGCATGGTTCTTGATTTAGTTTCAGAAGACGCAGCAATTCGTATTAGAACTGTCCTTTCGTTTGCGGATGAGCGATTAGTTTTTGATCCTGTTCATGGAGTAGGTTTTACACCTAATCGTGAGAATAAAACCTATATTCGTCACGAGTTGAATGTACTACACTTTTCACTATGCATACTAAGTAATGGTCATTTGGAAATTTGGGACCAAGAGGGAGAAATAATGCTTGGCCGATCGGAAACATGTATTCCCGTTAATTGCTTCGTCAATACCGAGTTTTATGATTCAGAGTTCGCTACACTAGAGAGATTGTTAGATGATGGTTTTGCTGCCACATAATAGCAAAGCACGGGATCAGGTCGCGAATTGAGAATATAGCCGACGAATTCTATATAGTCTTGTTTAGCGGACTTGTGATGTACGCGTCACCTGTTTCGGATTCGTAATTCGGTGCCAGACCCTAGCTATACTGGCAACCAACCCTTCGGTCGAACCGTTGTGCCCGCGCCTCACCGCGAACGGCAGAGCTAAAACGCATTCCTCGATTCTTGTGTTGTGCGGTAAAAGTATAATTTATATACCATGATAACTTTTGAATTCGACGAAACAAAACTCAGGCCAACCTCAAAAAGCATGGTATTGACTTTATTGATGCACAATTACTTTGGAATGACCCAAGACTCTTGGAAATCCCTGCAAAAACTGAAGATGAGCCTCGTTATTTGATTGTTGGTGTTATTAACAACAAACATTGGTCTGCTGTTATTACCTATCGAGGAGCAAATGTTAGGCTTGTTTCTATTCGTCGCTCACGCACCGAGGAGGTTGCACTGTATGAAAGCTAAAGATTTTGAGCATAAATTTGATGAAAATGATGACATTACCGCTTCGTTGGATTTATCAAAGGCCAAGCGGGTTTTACAAGAGCAAAAACGGGTCAATGTAGATTTTCCAACATGGATGATTGAGGCACTTGATAGAGAAGCCGGGAAATTAGGCGTTACCCGGCAGTCTATTATTAAAGTTTGGCTCGCTGAAAGGTTGGAAAAATCAGATCTTACCCATCGTTCAAGCGGGAATGCCTAACGGCAGCACAAGGGGAAAGGTCACGAATTAAGCATATAGCCGATGAATTTGTTTAGTGGCCTTGTGATGTGGGCCACATTCGCGCAGAAGCATGGGGCCAGGTCGCGAATTGAGAATATAGCTAATGAATTAGAATTAGGTATAGTTCAGCAGCTTTGTGTGATGTGCGCATCACCTGTTCCGGATTCGTAATTCGGCACTTGGTCCTGGCCATACGCTATCAATTGCATCCAACAACGACTGAGGTTATTCTGAGAAAGGCTAAAGAGTAAGAATTCCTGATTCTAGACCTGATACCCTTTTTATAGAAAGACTGCTTAAAACAGTATCCGGTTTTAGTTGACCATTACAGTCGGATGGCGGGATTCAGTCGCCGTCTTCATTCTCCATCGCCAGTTGCGTCTTGAGTATATAGGCATCGACGTCGAAGTCGGTGCTGTCCGCGACCGAAGCCTGGACTAAGGGCGGGACGCGCCCCTGCTCCTCCTCGATCTCGAACTTTGAGAAGCCGGCTGCAGCCGCCTCGGCGAACAGTTTCTTCGTCAGCCGCTCTGTCCGCGCCTCGTGGCTCTCGATGTCGGGATTGGCGCCGGGAGAAATGTTATCCTCGATCCAGGTCTCGACCCACCTTAGGAAGCGTTTGCTCATGACTGCTCACCCATCTCATGCGTTGTATTCGGGGCCGGTTTCCCGGCCCACTGTAACCCACCCGATATTTCGGCCCACGCATATTAGCTTACCACATAGCATTGACTGATTCAATTGTCGGTTGATGTAGTTGGGTATGCCTAACGGCAGCACAAGGGGACAGGTCACGAATTAAGCATATAGCCGATGAATTTGTTTAGTGGCCTTGTGATGTGCGCATCACCTGTTTCGGATTTGTAGTTCTGTATTTATGTTAATAAACAAGGTGCACTAGCTACAGTTGATAAACACCCGCTGAATTCCATTATTCCCTTTTTTCTTTCAGAAGATCCATGAAATCATAGAGGGCGATGGCCGTAATCTCATTCTGTAGCGGGAATCTATCCTTCCCGGCATAAATGACAAACTTTTTGTGCGGCTGGATATCTTCACAAGCTTCATGAAATCCACGTCCCAGGCTAAAAGATGTCCCTTTTTTAATTTCTATCGCCCATCTCTCATCCACGCCAAACTCCAAGACAAGATCAATCTCAGCCCCACCTGCCGTTCGATAGTAATAGAGCCTTACGCGTGGCGGTAAAACAGAGGCTATATTTTCTATCACAAACCCTTCCCAGCTTTTGCCGACGACAGGGTGTCCCAGTAGATCATTATACGAACCGATATTCAGCAGTGCATGCGTGATACCGCTATCACGTACATAAATTCTGGGCGATTTGACCAGGCGCTTTTTAATATTGGCCGTATAGGGTTGTATTTTACGGATTAGAAGCAGATCAACCAGAAGATCGATATAGCGCGCTATGGTTACGCTTGAAACTTCAATATTGGCTGCGAGCTTGGCCGCATTGATATTGGTTCCCTGGCTATGCGCCAGCATCGTCCAGAATCTTCCTAACGTTTCCGCAGGAATTCTTGGGCCTAATTGCGGAATATCCCGTTCAAGGTAAGTTCTGATGAAATCATAGCGCCAGTTCAAACTGGTTACGTCATTACCGGTCAACAGGCTGTCTGGAAAACCACCCTTCAACCAAAGCTCATTGACGGCTTCGGATTCTTGAACGCTTTTTGCATATTCCAAGACATTAACCGGAAACATCTCAATATAAGAAATACGCCCGGCCAAAGTTTCACTGGATTGTTTAAGCAGATCAATGGAGGCTGAGCCTAAAAACAGAAACTGCCCTGCCTTGTTACCTTTTCTGCGTTGTTGATCAATGAGTCCGCGAATCTGCGCAAATATATCCGGCAATCGTTGTACTTCGTCCAAAATAATCAGCTTATCGCTGTTTGCTGTGTGAAAAGCTTCAATGTTCTGCGCTTTCTGCAAATCGAGCCGGTTTTTCAGATCAAGATAAACCGATGGAATAGTATCCGCAATATTAATAGCAAGCGTTGTTTTGCCTACTTGACGTGGCCCCATAAGCACCACAGACGAATTAGTTGCCAGAGCGGAGCGAATTTTATCTTCAAGATGCCGTGTTATCATCTATGCATATATAACATTAAATGTTATATATGCATAGTTATTATTTTTGAATCTGTGAATGAGAGTGGTATTTTATGGCTGCTTTAACAGGCAGTTAGTTAATCAGTCTCTTTCTGCATAATGTTTTGAAATAACTCTGAACTGATCAACCGATCTAACCAGGCAATCAGATGATGATAGTGAGAGGCATAAAACCAATCCGGGTTGACATTGGAAAATTGCCGGATAAACGGAAAGATCGCCATATCCGCCAGTGTGTAACGCCCGCCCAGCAGATAACCGTCCTTGCTCAAGCGTGTGTTCAATTCGGCTAGAAACGGCTCAGCTTGCTCCCGGTAATACGCTTCAGAATGCTCCGGAAAGCGGACGGCATATTTGTAGAGATCCAGCGCAGGTTTAAACGATTCATCATTTTGCTTGATCAGTGACATGATCTCAGCCGAAGCGCCCGGATCGCTATCCAGCCAGTGCTCCGGATCATTCAGGGAAAGCGCCCATTGCATGATATCCAGACTTTGTTCGAGCACACGGCCGTCAGAAAACTTTAGTACCGGTACCGTGCCTTTCGGTGAGCATTCGATCATTTCTTTAGGTTTGGCACGCAAACTGACTTCGTGTGTATCCACTTCAACGCCGCTAACTTTGATCGCCAATCGGGCACGGATCGCGAAAGGACAACGGCGGAAACTAAAAAGCAGCGGTTTCATTATCCTGTAACGTTTAGCAAGTACTGATTAGCTAACAAGCTTCTAACCGGCCGCTTCGAGCACAGCGAGAAATCCATTCTGTTGATTCCCAAAGATTCCTCATTACATTCGGAATGACAGGAGGGTTGTTCAGAAACTCCTTAGCCTGCGGCACGATTCTGATCCCGGTTCTTTTTGATCAAATCATAGGCTGTTTGCACCTCTTGGGCCTGTTCGGTCGCCACTGCGATCATTTCTTCCGGTACACCCTGCCCCATTAATTTATCAGGATGATATTGACTCATTAATTTACGATAGGCATGTTTGATTTCTTGATCGGTATTCTCTTTGCTGACACCCAGAGCTTTGTACGCATCCTCCAAAGCACTGGCCGATGTGCTTTGACCACCGGCGAAATGCATCTGATTCAGCACCATGTCGAGCAATTGCTTAAATGCGGCCGGGCTATATCCAAGGCGCCCGGCAACTACAATAAGAAGCTCTTCTTCGGCAGAGTTTAATTGGCCATCGGATAATCCCATGATAATGAGATAAACCAGCAGCATTTGTTTCAAATTATTGGAAGGGCCGCATACGGCCAGGAATTCATTAATTTTTGGATGGATATCGTAGTCTGCTGAAGCACCTTCCTTGAACAATGCAATTGCCTTTAGCCGATGATCCGGTGTCATGCCAAGTTTCTGCATGAATTGCTGCACATGCGACACTTCAGTCTCTGAAACACGACCATCTGATTTGGCCAGTTTTCCCATCAAAATAAAAACAGTCTCCAGGAAAATCGACTGACGGCGCGAAGCATTCAATGGATTCATCCCAGCCGAACCAAAAGCTCTGAATCGATCAATGATGCTTCCGACAAAGTAACCTAGGAAAATGCCTAAGAAACCAAGGATGAAGAAGCCCGCTAAGGCACCAAGTATTCTAAACAATGGAATTCCAAATTTAGCAAAAAAAGAGGAGATTATAACGAATTACCGGTTGATCAGACTGTTTTAAGGTTTGTATTGCCACCTTAAAACAAGTTTTCTCAATTCCCAGCTCAAGACTGGTTAGCCCATTGCTCCGGTGTCAGCGTTTTCATCGATAGCGCATGAATTTCCTGTTTCATCCGGTCACCCAGCGACTTATACACCAGTTGATGTTGCTGAATCATATTTTTCCCGTTGAATTCCGCGCTTACGATCAACGCGTGAAAGTGATTCCCATCATCTCCTTCTACCGCTACGTATTCACACGGCAACGAGGATTCGATATAGATTTTTACGTTTTCAGCTGTCAGCATTTCAGTCTCCTTCACGCAATTTATTAGGTTACAAAATAAGCAATTGGTATCAAAACAATGAATCTAGTAGCGCAATTTATACCCGGCTTTGAGCATACGAATGGCCAATAGGGAAATGGCCAGTAAACATATTGCCACAATCAACAAGCTAATATAAGGCGAAATATCCGATACGCCAAAGAAGCCATAGCGGAATCCATCGATCATATAAAAGAAAGGATTGAGGTGAGACAGGTACTGCCAGGCGATGGGTAATGAGTGTATGGTGTAGAACACACCGGATAAAAATGACAGCGGCATAATGATAAAATTCTGAAAAGCCGCCAATTGATCGAACTTATCGGCCCAGATACCAGCGATCAAACCCAGCGCACCCAAAATCGCACTACCTAATATAACAAACAACAGCGCCCAGAATGGCAGTTGCAGCGGAATATCAAAAAACACCAGTGTCACCAAATAAACACCCAAGCCGACCAACAATCCGCGCACAATCGATGCCAGAATATAGGCAAAGAAAATGGCGCGATAAGACAATGGCGACAATAAGATAAACACAATATTGCCGCTGATTTTTGACTGAATCATGCTGGACGATGCGTTGGCAAATGCATTTTGTATGACAGCCATCATCACCAGACCCGGAACCAGGAAAACGGTATAAGCAACACCTGGATAAACTTCCACATGCGCTTCCAACACATGAAGAAAAATCAGCAAATACAGCAAAGTAGAGACCATCGGCGCCAGGATCGTTTGAAAACCGACTTTCCAGAACCGCAGCAATTCTTTATAGAGCAACGTAAGAAATCCGGTCATTTCGATTGACTCCCGCTTTTTCTCATGATGCTGACAAAAACATCCTCCAGATCCGGCTGCTGCAAATGCATTTCCAGTATCTGGATATCCGCGACTCGCAATGACGACAAAATAAATTCCACTTGTGCATAGTTTTCAATTCTAAGTTCGGCTATTCCGTCGTGATGACTGATTTGTAATGACTGCAATGTGGGTGGCAACTTGTCCGGTACCAATCGTAGCCGCACCGATTTCCCGGCGATCATTTTTCCAATCAAGTTTTGCGTACTATCCAGTGCAACTATTTTTCCTTCTTTCAGCATCGCAACCCGATGACACAACGTTTCCGCTTCTTCGAGATAATGCGTAGTCAGAACGATTGTGTGTCCATCTTGATTGAGCTGCTTGATAAAATCCCAGAGTGTCTGGCGTAACTCAACATCCACACCAGCCGTCGGCTCATCCAGAATAATAACCGGTGGCTTGTGCACTAGCGCTTGCGCAACCAAAACACGGCGTTTCATACCGCCTGACAGTGCACGCATGTTTGCATTCGCTTTGTCAGAAAGATCCAGGCGTTCAATGATCTCATCAACCCACCGGGAATTTTCCTTGATGCCGTAATAGCCGGATTGGATTAACAGTACTTCGCGTACGGTGAAAAAAGGATCAAAAACCAGTTCTTGCGGCACCACACCCAAATTCCGGCGGGCTTGCTGATATTGTGTACGCACATCGTGCCCCATCACATGCACTGAGCCTTTGTTGGCAAGAGTCAAACCGGCAATAATGCTGATCAGTGTTGTTTTACCGGCGCCGTTAGGTCCCAGCAAAGCAAAGAATTCTCCCGCATGAATTTCAAGATCAATATCGGTTAATGCACGTAAATTACCAAAGTGCTTACACACTTGCTTGACTTCAATGGCAGGCAACATTCAATGGATAGATGAGAAGAAGATTGGCTCAGGGTTTCAAAGATCAGCAGGATTTAGCCTGATCAGATAGCGCGCTTACTTGTGGTTTGATTGAAACCGGGAACAATTCCACCACATCATATAACTGGATCAGGCTTTTAAGGCTTTCTGGCATATTAATAAACTGCAAAGAATAAGTGTTCTTGCGTGTCGCACGCAACCACTCCAGTAACATACTAATAATCGTTGAATCCACTTCAGTCACTTTAGCCAGATCAATCGTTAAGGGATGGTCGTCGAACAATGCAATCCCATCCTCAGTCAGCTTCACAACATTATCAATGGTTACCGGACCTTGCACGATAACTGTATCGTCATCGCGAAAAACTATTGATATCAAAGCATCCAGATTATTCATCCGCCGGTATTATTTCTTACCTTCCAGAGACTTATTCTTATCTGTTAATGCCTTAAGCAATCCTTCGACACCGCCCTTGCGGACTTGGCTGTTAAAAGTTCCGCGATAGTTCGTTACCAGACTCACCCCGGCAACCGTCACATCATAAACTTTCCAGCCATCCGGTTTTTTTTCCATGCTGTAATCAATTGGCACCGGTTCTTTTCCGTTCCCTTGAATGACGACAGTCCGGACTGTTGTCTCCACCTGATCGCCCAATTGCTTGATCGGGTTTACATTAATCGTTTCCTTATTATAACTGGTCAATGCATTGGAATACGTACGCACCAGCAGTGTGCGAAATTCATTCACCAGTTTGTTTTGTTGCTCCGGCGCTGCTTTTGACCAGTGCTGCCCCATTGCAAGCTGGGTCATGCGTGAAAAATTGAAATGCGGCAGTATCTTAGTTTCAATCAGATCATGCATTTTATCCCGATCGCCATTTTTCAATGCTTCATCTTTCTGGATAATCTCGATCACTTCCTTAACGGTTTTATCGACCAGTCTGTCAGGCGCTAAATCCATTGACCATGCGGGAAAAACTAACAAATTAGAAAGTAGCAATACAGTTATTCCAAGAAATCTTTTCATTGTTCCCTCACCAAAATTTTAAGTAATATGCAATACTAAACCAACAAGAATAAAATTAACAAATATCCGTTCAATCATAAAGAATCATCTTTAGCCGCTTTATCAAATAAAAAACGCCCGATCAGTTCTTCAAGCACCATGGCGGAATTGGTTTTCATGACTTTATCACCGTCTTTTAACATCACGTCATCCCCGCCCGCAGCCAATCCGATATACTGCTCGCCCAGCAAACCTGACGTCAAGATGCTGGCAAAAGTGTCTTTCGGGAATGTAAACCGGCTATCCAGGCTCATGGTAACGATCGCATCATAAGTTTGCGTGCTGAATTGAATATCGGTTACACGCCCAACCACAACGCCAGCACCTTTTACCGGTGCGCGAACTTTCAATCCGCCGATATTTTCAAAATTTCCGGTGATGACATAGCTGTGTGAAGGATTATAAACATTCAGATTACCCACTTTGAGACTCAGTATCATGAGTGCAATAATACCCGTGACCACAAATAATCCCACCCACAAGTCCATTGTTGTCCGCTGCATCAACTCACCCCTCTAAACATAAAAGCGGTCAAAATAAAATCAAGTCCTAAAATCACTAACGATGAAGTGACCACAGTTCGTGTCGTCGCCCCTGACACGCCCTCTGCCGTGGGCGGTGCATCGTAGCCTTCAAAAACCGCAATGGCTGTGACGGCCACCCCAAAAAAACAGCTTTTAATAAAACCGTTTAAGATATCAAATCTAAAATCAACCGCACTTTGCATTTGCGACCAAAAGGAGCCTTCATCCACGCCAATGAATACCACTGTCACCAGATAACCGCCAAACACACCCATTACAGAAAATATCGCCGCCAAAAACGGCATGGAAATCACGCCAGCCCAGAAACGCGGCGCCACCACACGTGCAATCGGATCAACCGCCATCATCCCCATAGCCGCCAGTTGTTCCGTCGCTTTCATTAATCCTATTTCTGCGGTAATCGCAGAACCGGCGCGGCTGGCAAACAATAACGCGGCGACGACAGGACCCAGTTCACGCACTAATGACAAAGCGACCAGTGTACCCACCGCTGATTCCGAACCGTATTTCTGCAATGTCTCATAGCCTTGAAGCCCCAGCACCATACCCACAAACAATCCGGATACGACAATAATGATCAGAGACAAGACACCGGTGAAATACAATTCACGGATGACCAGATTAAAACGGCGCAAACTGGTGCCGGATTTTAATAAAACCAGGATAAAAAAGCGACTGGCAACACCCAGCCGCCAAACGCTTTCAATCACCCGATGCCCGATATTCTGAATACTGGACACGATCCGATTAGGCAAAATTATCCTCCAGATTCAAATCCTTTTTATAAGTCTGTGCAGGGTAATGAAACGGCACTGGTCCATCCTCTTCACCATGAACAAACTGATGCACGAAAGGCGCGATCGATTCTCGCACTTCTTTTGGCGTGCCTTCGGCGGCTATCACGCCATCCGCAATGAAATAAACATAATCCACAATTTTCAAAGATTCTTGCACATCATGTGTCACCACGATGGACGTCATACCCAGTGCATCGGTCAACCGGCGTATTAAGTTTCCAATCACACTCAGTGAAATCGGATCAAGCCCGGTAAAGGGCTCATCGTACATAATCAGCATCGGATCCAGCGCGATGGAACGCGCCAAAGCAACGCGCCGCGCCATACCGCCAGATAGCTCGTTGGGCATTAGGTGATGCGCCCCGCGTAAACCCACTGCGTGCAATTTCATTAATACCAAATCACGAATCATCGATTCCGGCAAATTAGTATGTTCGCGCATCTGAAATGCGACATTATCAAAAACCGACAAATCGGTAAACAACGCGCCAAACTGAAACAGCATACCCATCTTACGTCGCAGCTTGAATAGCGCATCGCGATTGAGCTCGTGCACGACTTCTCCAGCAAATTTCACGTATCCGGAAGTTGGCTGAATTGTGCCGCCAATCAATTTGAGTAGCGTCGTTTTACCCGACCCGCTCCCTCCCATGATAGCCACGACTTGACCTCGCGGCATGGACATCTGAATGCCTTTCAGAATCGCGCGCGCGCCATAGGAAAAATTCAGGTCATTGACCTCAATTAGAGTTTCAGCTGTCATACGGTGATTTGGCTTTGAAATTGGCGCGCTATAAATTGATTGATTATCCGTAAAACCGGGCGAGTCGCAATTTTAATCCACTTTCTTTCGAAATATTGCGCTATATGCGTTCTCACGATCGTTTTTCTGTTTTTTCCTTCAGATCCTGCAAGTAAACCCGCAGATCATTCTTGATTTCGGGTGCCAGCAAATATAACCCAATGATATTGGGAATCGCCATAGCAAACACCATCGAATCGGTAAATAAAATAATATTGGATAATTGCGCTGAGGCGCCAATGATAATGAACGCGCAAAATAAAATTTTATAAATCCCCGCTACGACAAGCCGCTCACCAAACAAATACGTCGTGCATATTAGTCCATAGTACGACCAGGAAATCATGGTGGAATAGGCAAACAGAAAAACCGTTAAGGCTAATACGTAAGGAAACCACGAAATGCCGGATGCGAAAGCGCGTGAAGCCAATTGCACCCCTTCAATGCCCCCTCCTTCCACATAAGTGCCGGATATGACAATCACCAATGCCGTAATCATACAAATGACTACGGTATCAATGAATGGGCCGAGCATCGCGACCATCCCTTGACTGACCGGCACATCGGTTTTTACCGCAGAATGCGCAATCGCCGATGAACCCAACCCGGCTTCATTGGAAAAAGTAGCGCGCTGCACGCCCATTAGCAATGCGCCCATTAAAGCACCAATGCCTGCCTGCGGATACAATGCCATCTCAAAAATGGTTCTTAGCGCACCCGGGATTGCCGCATGGTGAACGCCAATCACGACCAAACCGGCAATGATATAAATGATCGCCATCACAGGAACAATACGACCGGCTACCGCTGCAATCCACTGAATGCCGCCAATAATCACCATGCCAACCAGAACGGCCATGAACAAACCAAAAAGCCAGCCCTTGCCAGCCAAAAAACCGGCCTCTCCTCCCGTTACAACTAATGCCTGCTGATAGGCCTGATTAGCTTGAAACAAACCACCCGCACCGATAGTGCCGCCAATACAACATACCGCAAACAATCCCGCCATAAACCTGCCCATTTTCGGCTGCTGTAGGCGATCAAACGCGCCGCGCAGGTAATACATCGGGCCTCCCGATATGCTATTCGGATTGTGCTTGCTTCCATATTGCCGGTATTTAATCCCCAAGGTGACTTCAACAAACTTGGTCGACATACTGAAAATACCCATAATGGCCATCCAGAACGTAGCGCCCGGCCCTCCCACTGAAATGGCTACTGCCACACCCGCGATATTACCTAGGCCTATCGTTGCCGACAGTGAAGTCATCAATGCCTGAAACCGGCTGATATGTCCGTTTGAATTTCCGCTATCATGTTTCCCGCGCAAAACATCGATGGCGTGCTTGAAATAGCGAATATTGATAAAACCCAGGTATACGGTAAAAAAAAGTGCCGCGGCAACCAGCCAGATCAATATCAACTTGATCTCAAGATCCAAGAATTGAACACTGTAAAAAACTATCGATGCCACAGCGTTTGAAACAGGTTCAACAGTAGAATCAATGACCTTATCAATTTCCATTAATTAAAGCACTCCATTGTACAAAGTATGTCAAACGCATTGTGTTTGACGCATACGGTACATTTGATCTGATTTATTTCAGAATTTTTATACGCTGTGAAAGAGAGAACCGAAATAGGCTTTATCCAAGCAGTACCGATAGCCATTTAACTGATAGTATTTCATTTTTTTGCATAAATTCACTTTCTAGTCCTAACGCGCAGTAACCGCTGAATTTTTTCATTTTGCCATATTTCTCTGGGTTTAGCATACCATGGCGTTATAAGTGATCTATCAAATATGACACACACCATTTTCTCAAGATAACATCATGTTCTTCAGCAAAAAATATTATCTGATCTTTTGCTTGATTCTCAATTTTGTCGCTCCGGCGTCATTTGCTACCGAAATATACCGCAGTGTCGATGAAAAAGGCCGCGTAACTTATTCGGACAGACCTTCCACCGGTGCAGCACCCGTCAAGATCATCAGCCAGCCCAGCCGGCAATTGTATCCAGTCGCCCGCGTATACGATGGTGATACGATTATTCTGGAAGACAAGAAACATGTCCGTTTATTGGGAGTCAACACACCCGAAATTGAAAGCCGTCAACGTGCAGAAGAGCCCGGCGGTGTCGCCGCAAAAAAATGGCTGCAGGCTCAGTTGCAGGAAAATAAGGTTTATTTGGAATATGACCAAGTAAAACGGGATAAATATAAACGTTTATTGGCGCATGTATTTCTACCGGATGGCAAGCATCTCAACCTTGCTTTACTGGAAAACGGCTTGGCCGTAGTCAGCATCATCCCGCCCAACGGGCGTTACAGCGACAAACTGATTCAAGCGCAACAACATGCTGAGAAATTAAAACTGGGTATTTGGGGCATGCCGGAGTATCAACTTCGGCCAATTTCCCAGATTGCCAATCACACCAAAGGCTGGCAACGATTTACCGGAATCCCGGTTTCGATTAGGAAAAGTAAGAAATATACGCGACTGCTGTTTAATGACAAAGTAGACATACGCGTCGCTAATACCAACCTCAATTTATTTCCTGCGCTGGATACTTACGTGGGAAAATCGCTTGAAATCCGCGGCTGGGTAGCACGCAAGAAAGACAGTTACACTATGTTAATTAATCACCCTAGTTCGATAAGGAAGCTCTGATTGAGTCCTTCGAATCTCACTACGAACGTAATCAACACCTTGCCGTTTCCTACCGAAGGACTTAATCAGAGTTTCCTTAAAGCGGTTTATATTCCGTACTTCATTCAAACCACTCCACACAAGAGCTTATGCGCAAATGCTGTTCTATTAGAATCAAAAACTTACAACGCTCGGTTCTGTGCCAACCACGGCCACCGGTCAGGCATAAAAAAACGCTGCCACAACCTTGCGTTGCGCGTAATGTTGCATCGAAGGCTTTTTATGGCTAGAAAACCACCATCCTGTTAGACTTTCAACGATTTAAGACAACCATGAAGGTCAACGCTTGATCGTCAATGCCATGAACACCAAACCGTGGGTCACAGCCGAACAAATTTCCCAGTATCTGGGCGTGGTGAAAAACACCGTCTACCGTCGGCGCGAACGCAAGGGCCTGCCTGCGCACAAGATTGGCCGACTGTGGAAATTCCAGTTATCCGAGATCGATGAGTGGGTGCGCGTGGGCGGCGCGGATGAAGAACAACGCAGCGATGGCCAAACGCTATCGTCAAAGAACTAAGGGGATGGGCTGAATGCCAACATTGAATTGGATCGGCAAAGAAGCTGTCGTCAAGCACCATAAGGACGTGCCGTTTCGTCTGCTTGAATCGGTGCCGGAACTCTCCTGCGGCTCTGCTGATAGCGGCAATCTTATCGTGCAGGGCGACAACCTGCACGCACTCAAAGCCCTGCTGCCACGCTATGCCGGCCAAGTGAAGTGCATCTATATTGACCCACCTTACAACACCGGCAACGAGGGCTGGGTCTACAACGACAACGTCAATAGCCCCGAAATCCGCCGCTGGCTGGGCGAGGTGGTCGGCAAGGAAGGCGAGACGCTGGATCGCCACGACCGTTGGTTATCGATGATGTATCCGCGCCTTGTGTTGCTGAAGCAGTTTCTGCGGGATGACGGGGCCATCTTTGTGTCCATCGATGACAACGAGGTGGCGACGTTGCGGTTGTTGATGGATGAGATTTTCGGGACAAAGAACTTTGTGGCAACGGTGCTTTGGCAGAAGATATTTTCGCCAAAGAACTCAGCGCGTCACCTATCAGAAGATCACGACTACATTGTGATTTACGCATGTAATGCGAACGCGTGGAAGCCGAACCTCCTTCCTCGTGGAGATGATGCAACAGCACGCTACAAGAATACTGACAAAGACGTTCGCGGGGCTTGGGCGTCTGGTGATTTACAAGCTCGCAACTATTACTCCGAGGGCACGTACCCCGTGACTTGCCCATCTGGCCGAGTTATATCCGGTCCAGGTAAAGGAATGTACTGGAGGGTGTCGAGGGCGAACTTCGACAAACTCGATAAGGACGGACGAATATGGTGGGGCGAATCGGGAAACAATATGCCTCGCGTCAAACGCTATCTGTCCGACGTAAAAGACGGAATCGTTCCACAAACGATGTGGTTCTACAAAGATGTGGGCCATACGCAGGAGGCCAAAAGGGAACTGTTGGACCTCGTTGATTTCGATACCTCGGACGATGTTTTCATCACCCCGAAACCGACCCGACTGATCCAGCGCATTCTGCAAATCGCGACCGACAAGGATTCGCTGGTTCTTGACTCCTTCGCGGGCTCCGGCACCACTGGCCACGCGGTGCTCAAGCAGAACGCTGAGGACGGGGGCAATCGCCGCTTCATCCTCGTCGAAATGGACGCTGACATCGCTAAGAACGTCACTGCTGGACGTATGAATCGTGTCGTCACCGGCTACACCAACGCCAAGGGCAACACCGTCGAAGGTTTGGGCGGCGGCTTCCAGCTCTGCTGCCTGTCTGCCGAGCCGCTGTTTACCGCTGAGGGGCAGATTCGCTCTGACGTCACGTTCGCCCAACTGGCCGAGTTTGTCTGGTTTGCCGAGACCGGCACTGGGTTTCAAATCCCCCCTAGCCCCCCTTTTTCAAAGGGGGGGATGGATGGTGAAGCGCAAAAGGCTTCCCCCTTTGGAAAAGGGGGAGTGAGGGGGATTTTGTCGCCACTTCTGGGCGTGCATGAGGGACGCGGCATCTACCTGCTCTACAACGGCATCCTCAAGGACAAATCTGTGAGCGGTGGCAATGTGCTCACCGGGCCGGTGTTCGAGGTGCTGCCAAAATTCGCTGGCCCCAAAGTGATCTACGCCGCTGCCAACCGCATGGGCGGCCGCGCTGCGCGCGAAGGCATCACCTTCAAGCAAACGCCTTACGCACTGGAGGTGTGAGCATGGAAGCCAAGCCACGCATCATCATTATCGCCGGACCCAATGGCGCCGGAAAAACCACCTTTGCCCGCGAGTTTCTGCCCAATGAAGCGGGGTGCCCGATATTCGTGAATGCCGACCTGATTGCAGCGGGGTTGGCGCCTTTTGCACCCGAAACGGCGGCAATTCGGGCCGGGCGGGTGATGCTGCAGGAAATGGCGCGTCATTTTTCAGCGCGCGAAAACTTTGCCTTTGAAACCACTCTGTCCGGGCGTGGTTATTTGCGCCTAATCGAGCAATGGCAACGCGCAGGCTATCGCGTCAAGCTGATCTTCCTGCAACTGGCTAGCCCGGAGGAAGCTATCGCCCGCGTGATACTGCGCGTCAGGCAAGGCGGGCATAACGTTCCAGAAGAGGTGATCCGTCGCCGATTTACTGCGGGTCGAACGAATTTTGAACATTTGTATGCGCCCAAGGTAGATGCGTGGGCGCTGTACGACAATGCCGGCGTCCAGCCGGTTTTGCTGAACTGGAGCGAAAAACCGTGAACAAACAACCAATTGAACAGGCTCACGACGCCGATATTCGCCTTTCGTCAGCCGCCTTGCAGCGTGCCGCCCTGCGCGCCCGCGAACTGGCCATAAAAACTGGCACGGCCATTGTGGTGAACCGTGATGGAAAGCTGGAATATCTGGCGCCGGAGGCACCACCTGCCGAAACATTTCACGCTCAGGAGCCGTCCGGCGATTATGGTGACAAGGCATGAGCAACTTCACCCCGAAAACCTACCAGTCGCAAGTGCTCGACAGTGTGGAAGCCTACTTCAAGGCCTGCCACGAACTGCCGTCCCCGTCGATTGCCTTCACCGCGACTACGGAGCGCTTGTGGGGCCGTGGCAGCCCGTACAACCCGCTATCGGGCTTCCCGGCCGATATGCCGTATTTCTGTCTGCGCGTGCCCACCGGCGGCGGCAAGACTTGGCTGGCGGCGAAGAGCGTACAGCTTGTCAACACGCACTTGCTGCGTTGCGAGCACAGCGTCATTCTGTGGCTGGTGCCGTCGAAGCCGATCCGCGAGCAGACGCTGCGTGCCTTGCGCGACCGCCAGCACTCCTACCACACAGCGTTGCGCGAAGCCGGCACTATCACCGTGCTGGATCTGGAAGAAGCCAAGAGCGTGACCCGCGCCACGCTGGACACCTCGACGACGATCATTGTGACCTGGTCAAGTAAAACCGGACACCCCAGTTAAGCAACTTTCATCGTTTTTGCTGCTTCAGCTTCATATTGGTTCGGACTTTTGTAATCCAGGTATGAATGCAGTCTTTGGTTGTTATAAAACAC
>NZ_JAKFWH010000008.1 GCF_021731985.1 Nitrosomonas sp. | reverse complement strand
TCCGCGCGGCGGCGCGCTTTGGCTTGATTAATATAATCGGACAAATCCGTGGCCGCATCGGGGGCAGGTTTTGGCGGCGTTCTAGTGATTGCCTTGTCTTTGGTAGGCTGGGTGGGCGTGGGCTTACTGGGTTTTTCAACCGCTTTGGGCTTGGGCTGTGATCGCGATGGTGGACTTGGAGCCGGTAGCGGCGGTAATTTCGGTGCCGGTTTCGCTTCCTCGACAGCTTTAGGTTTCTCCTGTGGTGGCGTTGGAGTAGATTGCGAGGAAGCAGGCAGCGAGCTCTTGGCATCCTCTGTTTCGTTTAAATCGATAAAGCTCGCAGCAATAGGGATCGGCGTTTCGCCTTCTACCTCGGGTATTGACAAGAAAAACCCCAATCCCCAAATAATCAACAACCAGACGAGCGCAGCCAGTGGCAATGGCCACCACAGGCGAATTTCTCTCGATTTGGAACTTACCATTCTTTTCTGTGCTATTTATGTTTGACCGCAATCAGAAAATGCTGGGCACCGGCAGATCGAGCGCGCAGCATGGCCTGCACGACAATGCCTTGCGGCGCCTCACTATCCGCGGACACAATCAGCTTCTGTTTGGAGTCTGAGAGTAACGGCTTGAGTGTTGTTGCCAGAGTATCAAGCGTAACCGCCGTCTGATTGATAAAAATTTTACTGTCTTTGGTTAGCGTCAGTGTCACCGGCTTTTCCGCGCTAAGCTTCTCAGCCTGGCCTTCAGGCAAATCAACCTGCAATGAATCCAGTTTCTGCATCGATAAAGAAGCCAGCATGAAGGTCGCCAGCAAGAAAAACATCACGTCGATCATCGGAATGATTTCTATCTTACCTTTAGGAATTGTGCGGGATTTACGGAGCTTCATGGTTATTGTCCTGTTGATCCAGGCGGATGTTATCGATCAGTCGCGTACCCAGGCGTTCCATTTCATCCAATGTCAGCGATTGCAAACGGGAAAAATAATTGAACCCAAATAAGGCCACCAGCGCAATCGCCAGTCCCACAACGGTTGCAATCAGCGCCTCTGCAACACCGCCTGTGACCGCCGCGGGGTTAACAATGCCTTCGCTGCCAATCACCTGGAAAGCGCGCATCATACCGACCACGGTTCCCACCAATCCAAGCAGCGGTGCGGCAGTTACGATGGTTTCCAAAGCCCAGAGCCGACGTGACAAAGACTCTTCAATAATTTGCGCTTCATCGGCAGCGCGCGATTCCGTCCACCATGCCGGTTTATGCCGGTTGGAAATCACCACCTCAAAGAAACGCTTGTAATAATGACGCTTATCCAATCCGGAAAGGATTTTTTCCAGATCGTTCCATTTGAAGCCATATGTTTCGACAAGGTTTAGCAAATCGCTGGAAAGGCGTGCGTAGCGCCAATAAACAAATGCTTTTTCAAGCATAATTGCCAGAGCGATGACCGCCAGTAAAGACAGTGGAATGATGATAATTCCACCCAGCTTTAACATGACCCAGGCTTGATTTAGTTCTTCCATATTTAACTCCAGATTAAGACTATTCATAAAGCTGTAGATTGCTAGTACTTATTAGAAATTTATTGAATACAAGAAATTTCTAATAAGAAATATTTTCATTCCAACTATCATTACATTTGTAACGAGCACGTCATCGTGTCATTCCGTCGAGAAATTGCGATACAGAACCTAACATCACTAGGCCGGATGGATGCTAAGAATAGTTGAAAACACCAGCAGTTGGAACACTTTAATGGCAAAATGATTTACTTTTGTGACTTTGTTGCAGAAAGGCACGAAGCCTATACGGATTACCCATTGCTTGGAAATTCTGAGGAAAGAAAAACAGACTGGACAGGTCAATTATAGCGATTAATTATGAAAGAATGTTTAATGGTACTGTTTCTGCTGATGGTTGTTACAACTGTGCAAGCCAAGTGGATTAAAGCCGATGCTGCTGCCAAACCCGGCGAAGCGCATTACTTTGACCCGGAGACTCTGCAAAAATACGGTCAGTTCAGAAAAATCTGGGTGCTGTCCAGCTACGAGGAAAAGCAAAAAGGCGGACACCGTGCGGTTAAAACATTGTATGAATTTGACTGCGACTATCACAAAGCCCGCTCAATCACGATGCTGTTGTATCCGGATAAAGAAGCCACAGGCATGGTAATTGGCGCGCATCATGATGAATCCCGGGATTGGTTTAGTTTCTCGGCCAACTCAATTTTCCGGCATATTGCGGAGACGGTTTGTATTGATTGAGGTAGCCTGGAATTTTAATCTCTACGGGTTCAATCCCTCGTTGCTTGCGGTCGGATACTTTTTTAGTTGAATAACTTAGGATTTAGTTATAGAGGAAGCATGGATAACTTCATTTGTTACGTTCAAGAGTATCACGAATTTTTCGATATTCTCATCAAGCTCTTGGTATTTCTTGTAGCTACAGGTTCCGCCTTATTTGCATTATGGTCTTATAACATCACAGTCAGAAAAACAAAATATGAATTTTTTCGCGATCTCAATAAGGATTTTCTTGACGATGAATTTATTGCAAAGAGAATCGAAGTCGCCTCGTTTTGGAGAAAACGATTTTTAAAAACTCAGGACAATACTAAACTACGAAAAGTGGGTCGGATAGCCAATTTAGATGATGAGAAAATAAAGGACTACCTGTCGATGTATTTAGGGATAACGTTTATTGATACCACTGAAGAGTTCTTAAAAATAAACGAATGTAAGATCAGGAAAACAGAAGAAATTCTGAACAAGTATGAGCACCTTGCAAAATTAGTTGAAATAAGGGTTATCCATAAGAAGGAAATCGAGAAATTTTTTTACACAATGTTTGCCGACACTTTTGTGGTATGCCTTCCCTTTATTCTATATAGAAGAAAATCTAAACCAACCTATGCTCGCAAAATGCAGAATCTACTAAAAACCTTACCTGCTCTTTCCCATCTACCAATTCATGCTTAAGATTTAGCCGGTAATATTTACGATTACTGATTAGGCTGCGTAAAAGTGGGCTGCTCCTTTGTGCTTGATGAGAAGTCAATTAAGAGCCGACCCTTTTGATATAAAATCATTTTATAACGATATCCAAGTTACTTCACATTCCCCCAACTCCGTAGCCACATAAGCCGATTCCTCAGTAATCGTGACGGAGATATCCATCGTGCGTTGCACCAGTTTGGCCAGTGCCTGAATGTTTGGCCATTGAAACTGGAAAATGGCTGCGGTCAGCTCGTTGAATTTTGCTTTTTCCTGCATCCACCAGACATTCGATTTGGAGTTAAAGCTATACACTTTGACGGTTTGAGCGATCCGCGTGGCTTTCTTGATTCGATCCGGGGCAGGTTCTCCGACATCGATCCATAATGCAATCCGGCCATCCGGGGTATGTGCCCATAGGTCGGGCTCTTCTACGGTACTCAATCCTTTGGTGAGCGTAAGGGATTCCTGTGCATTGATACAAAACGCGAGCATGCGCACCATCATGCGCTCGAGCGTTTCGGAGGGGTGCTGGGCAATGGTCAGGTTGAGCGTATCGTAATAATTACGATTGAGGTCGGTTAGCGCAATTTTAAATTTGTAGATGGTGGGTTTGAGTGCCACAGACGTACCTATATCGTAAGGAGCTATTGAATAAACCCGTTTGTCATTCCGAACGTTGTGAGGAATCTTTGGCAATCAACGCTATAGATTTCTCGCTGCGCTCGAAATGACAGTTATTCCGAGGTTGCTTGAGATGGTTTATTTTTCCATCGTGCTGATAAACGCATTCGCTTCATTAATCGATTGCTCCATGGAAACAACCAGTGCGGATACATCTGACTTAATCGTGCTCAGTTCTCCTTTGAGTGAAGCAATGGCGCGTGCATTGAGGTTGTGTTTGAGGAACATGACCTGATCGTTAAATACGGTGAGGATCGGTTCAATCTTGGCTTCTGCCTGTTTCATCGACTTGATTAACTGGCGATAATGCGTTTGCGTGGTGTTGAGTTTCTTCTGGCTGTTTTGCTTCATCGCGGCGCTGCTGTATTGCGTGATTTCCTGTTTCCATTCAGTAAATAAAGCTTCAGAGACGCTTTCAATATCGGCGATGCGGCTTCTGACTTCTTCGGCCTTAGCGACACTGGCTTCATAAGCGTCATTCAGCCTTTTATAAGTGGCTTCCAGATCACCGCCATCAAAGTTGGTGGCGGCAGTAAATTGTTCCAATGCCGATTTGAATTGTTCTTTGGTTTCTTCTTGTGTGTCGCGCGCTTTTTCAACCCGGGATACCATCACATCGCGCTTCGGAATGCCAACTTTCTCTAGAGCCTCGAGATACATCGTGGAACAACCCATTAGCGTAAAAAATACGGAAAGAATGAGTAACCGATACAGATAGTGCATGTTTGCCTCCATTAAAAAGTTTTTAGGTTGTCGATCTTTGTTATTTCTTAACAGGTCATTGGATTTAACGCAACACACCCCGCCGCAATAACCGCCAGGCCACTTTTAAACCCCACAGGATGGGGTGACGACGCAGCATCGGGGTAATTTCCACGCGTACGCCCGTGTGCCGCTCGATTTTCCAGGCAGCGTATTCGACGCTATTGTTGAAAGTAAGCGTGGCCTTGGATAATCGCAGGATCGACAGGATTTTTCCTTGCCAGCGGCGTAGCCACCAGAGCCGGAGCGCTTGCTGTTGGGTCTCCGGAGTGGTCAGGCAGCGATATTTTCCGTTTTCTTGTTTTTCCAATACTCCTGTCAGCATGGGGGCTGCCACTTCCGTCAGGCGGATCAGTGCGCTCAGATTGGCTTGTGCCAGATGGCGCGCACGTGTTTCTCGCTCTGCGCGTAATTCGGCGGCGTAGGTGAGCATCAAGCAGCGGGTCCAGATTTCTTCGACATCTAGTATGCCTGCCTCGAGTGCCGCTACACCGGATTTTAAAAAAGTGACGACGGAATGGGCCAGCGCCGCATAAATGCGTTCTCGTACGGAATCGTCACGGCAGTAGAGCAACCGCGATGGTTGCGCAAAGCGCGCCCAGATATAGGGATGAAACCAGAATTGCGCACCACGTGCAAAATCACTGGTAGAAATGACGGCGTATTTGGCGCGTAACGTTCTTTCCTGATGTGGGATTTCCAGATAAAAAACATTGGGTGCCAGCCAGGTGTTTAAATTGGCCAAATAACGCTCGGGATAAGCCTTGTGGTAACTGTCAACGATGACATACAGATCGACAATGCCTTCTTCCAGGCTGATGTCGGAATGCAGGCAGGAACCATACAGAATCACCGCATCCAGTGATGCGCCGAAGCGCATGATGAGTGCATCCACCAAAGGGACGAGATCTGGCGATACCGCTTTTTTGCTTTCCCACGCCACTTCGTTAATCAATCGAACAGGTAGTTGCGCAGCGGATGTGGCTTTGGATCTGGTCATGGAAGTCGTAATGTCCTCTGGTACAAAAAATGTTACGGAATCCGTCGCGGAAATTCGCAACGGTTCATGTGGTCTTGCAGATCGATACAATTCACCGTCCACAATATATTCATCGTCCATTTGCAAGGTCAGGGAATAGGTATTATGGCTATAGTAGCCGTCGGTTTCTTGTAACACTTGGCCGCCACCTGACAGTAGTGGCCATACCGAACGCCACAGACGCTTAGGCTGATGATTGACCAAAGTGACATGCAGCGGTGCCGGTTCTTTGCCCCAATACGGACGAATGTTGAGTAACAAAGAATCCAATGCGCTGACCAGTGCAAACAGATAAGTGCCGTGATGGATTCGTCCATTTGCTTCCGTCATTGTCATATTGACCGGCGCCCACTCGCTTTGCTGGCGGCCAAGCAGCATATCGATAATGATGCCAATGAGTGATCGCAGCATGATCAGAAAAGTAAAAATGCTGCCGGTGATTCCCAGTTGTTTGACCGGGCTGCGCGAAAATTTCACGCCGCGCGCCACCAGCCCAACCGCGAAGAACATGCCGTAAATCGGGTTCATTCCAGTTTGCTCGATTCGTAGCACCGGGCGCTGCACCAGCTTAGGTGCTGATGGCTTTAACAGATAATCACGCAAGCGGTGTAATGCTTGTTCAGGTTTGCCCTGTATGCCCAGATCCAGTGGCGTCATGTTGGTGGTGCCGCCGGGTATGACCATCAGCACCGGCCATTTCTCGGGTGCTAATAATTTAAACAGATGACCGAGTATCGCATGCGTCGTGCCGTCGCCGGCGACAATCACCAGTAAATCGATGTTTGCCCGGAGCAACTGCTCAATTGCACTTTTAAAAGTGATTGTATCCGTGGCTTCGCAGACCATGATGCCGGGTATTTCATGCAATGCTTGCCGGATAGCCGGTTGACGTTTACGCGTCTGACCGCCCATTGGATTGATCAGGCAGCCGATTTTGGCTGCTCCGGTTTTTAAGCGATCAATCCGTGCTTGTGATGTCATTGGGCGATGCTGCGTGCGACTTAAGGGGATGATATGGGATAGGGTTTTCTCAGATTGATCGGCGCGCGTGTAAATATTTTGACTGCCCATATTTCCCGGTCACGTGCTGGATCGATATCCTGCAACCAGGATTTCAGTGTTCCCTCTTTCTGTTTGGTTTGCCAGCCGATCATCAAGCGCCATATCAGTATCGCCGTGGAGATGACATGCCAGGCGACGACTAACAGCAATCCGACATCCGGTTGATTAGTTAACCACCCATACGTGAGTAGAATCAGATTCGGATTGCGCCGGGCAGTAATCAGCCGGTTAAATGAGTCTAATTTTTGCCAGATGAACATATCGAAAGATGCCAGCCAATACTGGAATGCGCCTTCGCATAAGCGCCCGCCCACATAACCTAAAAACATGAGCCACATCATTATTTCCAATCCGCTAATGGGCGTAAGTGTACTCGCTAAACCGGCTCCCCACGCCAGATACCACAGTGGTGGATGAATAATATCCAAGCCATGATCCAGTACATCCCCCAGGCGGCTGGAAGTCACAGTGACGCGTGCCAGTTTTCCGTCCACGGTGTCGAGAAAGGTCATGAACCATCCCATGAGCAATCCAATGCCAAAAAATCCGCCCCAGAATGCTAATCCGGTCAGAATGGCGAGCACGATGCTGAGATAGGTGACGTGATTCGGCTGCCAGCCTTGCCGCACGCAATAATGCGTCACCCAGAATGCCGGAAGCGGCCAGACCCATTTGGTGACCAGATCGGTCACGCCTTTATACGACCCGGAAAAAAGCTCCTTTTCCAGTAACGGACGATTGGCTTCGCTGACAGGCAAAATGTAAGGCGGGTCTTTCTTTTTCAGATTTTGTTGAAAATCTATTTTTAGATCTTGCAGACCAACGCGCGGAATGATCAGCAATACGAACTTATAATTCTGGCTTTTATTATTGTTAAGATTCCTGAGTATTTGCGGTGCTTGACTGCCATCGGTACGTATCGCCGCAGGGCAACCTTCGTCATTGTATAAGGCGGCTTTCTTGTTCAGTCCGAGCAATGCGGTCAAAACCCGGGCATCAAATAGAAAATTAGAATTCAAAAATAAAGCGGTCGCGTTGGCAGGAATTTTTTCTGCATCATCAACCAGCTGGATGTGCTCATGCGTTTGTAACATGCGCTGCAAACGCTCTCGGCCAGTTAATCCCCAAATGGTGATTTCACTTTCACCAAAAATATAAATATAGGTTGAAGTCGACATGTGCGGTTGATATTGGATTTTGTCTGAACGAAATTAACGATTGAAATATTAACCTGATGAGCAATAGGTTATGCAAGGCTACGTGATTTTAGATGTTTTGTGACAACAATAACAGATTGGTGTTAAAAAGTCCGGCGTAACCATACATTGGCCAGAATAATCATAAATAATCCAGGGACAAGCGCGATGAATGCAGGGTTTAGGCGCAATATCAGACCGGCATTGGCGATAATCTGGTCCAGCAAGTAAACGGCGATGCCGATCAGCGCAGCAAATACCAGTTTGTTGCTCAAACCGGTGCGGATCGATCCAAATACAAATGGAATGGATAACAGCAGCATGGCTACCGTCATCAGCGCACTGCCAACTTTTCGCCATAACGCCAATGCATAGGAGTCCGCATCCTGACCGGTGCTACGTAAAAATTCTACATGCCGCACCAATTCAAGTGGTGACAGGCTTTCGGGTGGCTTTGTGAGCGTTAGGATATCTTCCGGATTCAGAAAAGAGGACCAGTTTAATGTATTAACTCGGGTTGCTAATATTTGATCATCTTTAAATGTTCTGACAACGACGTTGCTTAATTCCCAGATATCGTCATCGATAATGTCTGCATATTGCGCCAAGGTATGTGTGAGTAAGAAACCTTCTTGATCCAATTGTAGGATTTCAATATCCGCTGCTCTTTTGGCATGCAACATATGACCGATGCGCAGGATATTTTGCTCGTTGCGCGTCCAGATTCCTAAGTTTTTACCTAATTCAGCACTTTGCTCCAGCGCGATAGCCCGATAGGTAATCGCTTTTTGTTGCAGCTGGGGTGCTACAAATTGCTCTAAAATCGCGACGCTCAGCAGTAGTACAATACCGACGCTTAATGGTGCAAGACTGATACGAAGCGGTGACAGTCCGGCAACGCGCATAGCAATTAATTCCGAATCCACGGCCAGTTTTCCAAGTGCAACGACTGTGCCTAATAAAGCAACAAAAGGTGCGATCTGAATAAATCTGCGTGGCAAGAGCATCGCTGTGTAGAGAAAAGCATCTTTGATGCGATAAGTGCCTCTGCCTACATTATCCAGTTGATCTAATAAATCAAAGAAGCTGAATAATGGAAGCAGAATCGAAGCGGCAATCATGAAGCCGATCAGCACTTGGTAAGCGATATAGCGATAAATGATCATCGTGGGTGTGAGAATTGTCTTCGTCTTGATATCAGTGCGTAGATACCCAGTGCTGTGAGCATGAGTAGATAGAGCCACCAAACCCCCGGTATGCTGCCAACGACACCTTGCTCAACCCAGGTTTTGGCCAGTCCGGTAAAGTTATAATAGGCGGCGAAAACGAGTGCGGCAATCAGATACGTTCGATCGGTTTTGTCGTGGCGCGGCGTGCTGCGAATGAATGTCACTGCAATTAAAGCCAACAGAATCGTGGCGAGCGGACGGGAAATTCGCCATTGCAATTCGGCAATATCACGCGGCTGATCGGATTCCCAAAGTGTTCTTGTGGCGGCTGCTTTGCGCCGGTAATTCAAAGCATAGTCACTATCAATAAAATAAGTCATGTTTTTGAACTGGATGACATCATCAATGCTGGCTGTGCGGGTTAATTGATAAATTATGCCTTCGGATAGCTGGATGTGCGGTCTTTGTTTCGGTTCTGATGGTTGAATTTGGCGAGCTTGCTTGGCAATGACAATTTCGCTGCCATCCGGCTTCTTGATATAGTGAAAAATATACTGCATTTGCTTGTCGGCGTCATTCTTGCTGCGTACATAGACGATTCTGCCGGTTCGTTCACTACCATGGAAACGTCCGGCCTGAAACCGGTTTGTATTTAATTCGGCCTCTGCTTGTGCGTCCAGAATGTAACTTTCCGCATAGGCCCAAGGACGAACATAGGATGAAAGCATGCCGCTGACAATTCCAACCGGTATCGCCACGGTTAGTACGGTGAGGACAATACGTGTCCCGCTGACACCGACAGAACGAATGACATTCAGTTCCTGATCTTTGTTAAGTCTGCCGAGACCTATGATGACCGAAATATAGAGCGCGATGGGGATTAATACTTCCAGTGCAATCAGCGTTTTTAAGAAAACCAGTTTTAGCAGGGCGGCGATTCCCAAAGTTTCAGTGACGGCTCCTGCCAAAAGACGTGCGCTGCTGAAGCTGGCAAATAAACCGATCAGAATAAGTATGACTACCGTGAAAGGCAGCAATATCTCGCGCGCGATATACCGTTCAATTAATTTCATGAATCTGTGTGATTAACATAACGGATGGTATGGCGAGTAGCATGGACGAGAGCAGGCGGCAGATTACTCAATAGATTGCGTGTCACTGTGAAAAAAATTTGGTTTTTGCTTGAGTATGGATTCGGCAAGCACTAAATCTTCGACTTTATCGACATCGACACCGGCTCGTGGATCGTCAAGCATGATGCCTTGTATTTTTACCCCGGATTTTTCGGATACGGCTTGCAAGCCTTGCTGTAACGTGAGAAATCCAAACAAGTACGACAATACCATTTTGAATCCGAGTACTTGTGCGATTAATCGCCAGGGGCGCTTGCGCAAATCTTCGGCTTGCCGCCAGAATCTGATCAATGCGCGTCCTTGCGGGTTGAATGTAAACAGATTGCAGCCGCAAAATCCGCCGCCACGTAAACGAATAACAGTGCGCTTGGAGCCGGGAAATGCGGCGGCGATATCTTGTTGTCTGACTAAACCAACCGTGGCATCACACTCGATTGCCAGGGAATCCCGCAAAAAACCTTGTACCATGTCGGGTGTTAGCAAGGCATGATCTGCGGTGGTTAATAATACCGGCGTATCGCTGGGTATTTGACTCAGGCCACTTTCAGCGCTACGGCTGGGAGAATCCAGGTTTGGTATCCAAATCACTTGCCCGGAAGCAATGCGTTGTTTTAATTCCGGGCAATGCATGTGCAGAGATTCGGGAGGGCCGCAAAGGATGATTGTGGTGACCAGATCGCAAGCTGCCAGCGTATCCAGGACACGGATGACCATCGGAGTGCCATCCACAGGTGCAAAGGCTTTGCAAGCTGCACCGGTATGCTGTGTGATAGGATCTTTGTTGGTGCGGTCGGCAGCCAGAACCAGTGCGGCGAATCGCTGTGGTGCAGGATTAGACGCATCGTTCACAATGTTTTTCCATAAATACGATAACGTTTGTATTGCTCGCTGCCTATGCTGTCGAGAATACTGCGCATCGCGAGATTATCTTCAAGTATCCATGACATCTCAACTTCTTCAATGCCGCGAGCAATCCCTGCTTGACGAGGCGCATCAATGACCAAGCAAGCCAGTGCCAGGCCCAGCGGTGTGTTGTGAAATTGTTTGCGGACACCCATCAGCGGTATGCGGCCTGTCCGTATCTCTTGATTTCTGATCTTTTTGATCATTTTGAGCCAGCCAAACGGAAACAAGCTCCCATTTAATTCGATTAAGACTTCGTTGAGATTGGGTAGTCCAACCATAAATGCTGCAGGCTTACCATCGACTTCGGCAATCTGGATGAATTCATCAGGTAGTAACAGCCGCAGGCTGGTGCCCAGTTCGGCAAATTCTTCGCGGGTAAAGGGAATGAAACCCCAATTTTCAGACCAGGCGTCGTTAAAAATATCCCGCAAGGTTTCCATTTCTTCATCAAAATGATTACGTTTCAATGTACGCAATGTTACCTTTGAAGAAAACCGATTGATCAAAACCTGCATGACACGAGGTATTTCAAAATCGACCCGGACCTTATAAGCCAGTAAATCTTTAACGGGAAGATAGCCCTGTTCTTCCAGTAAACGGCCATACCAACGCGGTGAGTGGGGCATCATGATGACCGGTGGTGTGTCAAATCCATCGACCAGAATACCGCATTCTTGATTGATAGAGAGATTAAACGGGCCGCTCACATGACGCGTTTTCCGGGAAGCCAGCCAGGCTTCAGCATTCAGTATCAATGCAGCAAAAATTTCTGAATCGTCGATACATTCCAACAGACCAAAGTGGCCGCTATCCGCACCGTAGCGTTCCCGGTGCAGCGAATCGATCTGTGCGCTGATCCGTCCAACCGGTTGACCGTTTTGATAGGCTACCCAAGCTTGCCATTCACCATGTTTAAAAAAAGGATTGAAGCGGGAAAAATGGAAACGCCGCTCCAGGCGTAAAGGGGGTACCCACAACGGATCATTGGCATAGACGTGCCAGGGTACATCAATAAACTTGCCCATATCACGATAAGACATTACCGGGCGCACCGTTACTTTGGAACCAACCGGCTTATCGTGTGTACTCATGGCAGATGAATGATGTGGTTTTAATGATAATGCCCTGGATTATGGGTCTGTTTACTAGACAATCCGGAATCACTGCCAATTGCATCGAATCTGTTGCTATGCCAGTACTCAGTGATTCACTGCATTGCATCATGTAGGGAGAAGAAGTTTTTATATATGTGTGTGTTTCAATAAATCCGTTACAAGCTTATGAAAAACTTCTTTGGGATCTGATTCTTTATGCGTAGATTGTTTGGTGCCTTCAGAAGAATCGGATGCCGAGGATTGTTCAGCTGCGGCAATTTTCTCATCCGTGATATTGCGGCAGAAATCACAATAATTATTCCAATCCGTATTGTAGCTGAGCAGGCGATCCTGAGGAAGGAATACTCTTAAAACTTCAAAGTTTTGCTGCATTCCAGGCAGCCGGGAGCAGAGGTAGGTGTTGATATTCTTAGGCCAGCGTTTATGCTGAGGATACATGTCAGCCAGTTCTGTTTCTATCGTATAGCGGAAGTTATCAATTGCATCGGCGCGGCGCTTGCGATTAAGAATTTCAACAAACACAGCCACCAACCCTAGAAAGCCAAATAAGACAAATGGCCATAACGGCACGGTTTCAAAATATCCGGAGATTTGATCAATGATTTCGTTCAAGGTTGTCTCAATTTAAGTACATTAGAAAACGCAGAATCGGTTCTTGTATCGAGAACCGCTACCCAGGGATATTGCCGAAATAAGCGATCGTGACGACGGGGAAGGGTAAAAGGCGATTTTTCAATGACTTATTTTGTAACAATCGAATTTTTACCTGATCCTGACGAGACCTGCCAAGGCTCGTATCTTGCCATAGTAAGCGCGATGTATCAATATTGTTATTCTGTGTTGCTCAAAGTAAAAACCGGTTATGGAAAAAGTTCGGGCAGTATTTTTTAAAGGATTGATAATCACATGTGTCCGGTGATCCAAGCCGTTTTTCAGCTATTCATCAATAGCCCCAGAAAGCGGGGAGGGCAGTTATTACTAAATTTGAATTGACCTGACACTGCTTATTGCGTTATTTTTATCTGCTTTTTTATAAAAAAACCACCTATTTCTATATTTGTATTATTGCTGGCTACGTATTTATGACCAAATCAACAAAGCATGCTGTTTCATCTCAGCCAGAGAGTTTTGAGGCGGCATCCGCTGAACTGGAGAAAATAGTGGCGGCCATGGAAGCAGGGCAAATGTCACTGGAAGATTCTCTCTCAGCGTATCAGCGCGGAGCAGAGTTATTGCAATATTGTCAGAATAAACTGCAAGGTGCGCAACAGCAGGTGCGCGTGCTTGAGGCTGGTCTGTTAAAAGATTTCATAGGATCTGACAACAATGAGCGCTGATTTTCAGAACTGGACTAGCAGTTGTCAGGCGCGTATCGAGACATTTCTGGAATCGCGATTACCTGCCGCAGATTGCGTTCCTGAGCGATTACATAAAGCAATGCGCTATTCTGTGCTGGGTGGAGGAAAGCGCGTACGTCCGCTATTGTCTTTTGCAGCCGGAGAGCTTGTGCGTGCAGATGCTGAGCGTGTAACGGTTGTTGCCGCAGCGGTAGAACTCATACATGCTTATTCTTTGGTGCATGATGATCTGCCGTGCATGGACGACGATATTCTGCGGCGCGGCAAACCTACCTGTCATATAGAGTTTGATCAAGCTACCGCGTTGCTGACGGGCGATAGTTTGCAAACGCTGGCTTTTGAATTATTGGCGGAGAAGCGTCTAGCTGATGAGCCGGGGACACAATTAGAGATGATCGCACAACTGGCATTGGCTACTGGTTCTCGTGGCATGGCAGGGGGGCAGGCATTTGATTTGGATAGTGTTGGCAAGACTTTAAGCCTGCCGGAACTGGAGTTTATGCATATCCATAAAACCGGTGCGCTGATCCGTGCTGCTGTGATGCTTGGGGCGCGTTGTAATAACCGTTTAGATAATAATCAGTTGGGTAAGTTGGATCACTTTGCCAAATGCGTTGGTCTGGCATTCCAGGTGGTTGACGATTTGTTGGATACCGAGGCAACAACGGCCACATTGGGTAAAACCGCCGGTAAAGATGCTGAGAATAATAAGCCCACTTATGTCAGTATTCTAGGTATTATTCAGGCGCGTGAATTGGCGGAGAAATTGCAGCATGACGCTTATCAGGCTTTAGATAGCTTTGGTGAAGCTGCATTACGATTGCGTCAAGTAACCGATTTTATAATTAAACGTAAATTCTGAGTCTTATTTCTCCATTATTTTTATTTCAGGTTTTGAATGTATCCATTGTTAGATGCCATTAGTTTCCCCTCCCAGTTACGTGAACTGGATCAAAAGAAATTGCCGCAGGTTGCTAAGGAATTACGTGGTTTTCTCATTGAATCGGTCGCGAAAACCGGAGGGCATCTGTCCTCCAATCTGGGTACGGTTGAATTAACCATTGCCCTGCACTATGTTTTTAATACACCGCATGACCAGATTGTTTGGGATGTAGGACATCAAACCTATGCGCACAAAATTCTAACCGGTCGGCGAAGTGGCATGAGCAAGTTGCGCATGCAGGGCGGGTTAGCCGGATTCCCGCGTCGCGATGAAAGTGAGTATGACGCATTTGGCACCGCACATTCCAGTACTTCCATCAGTGCCGCACTCGGCATGGCGGTCGCTGCGCAATTAAATAAGACGGACCGGCGTGCAATTGCAATTATTGGCGATGGTGCCATGAGTGCGGGGATGGCGTTTGAAGCGTTGAATAATGCCGGTGTGATGGATGCCAATTTGCTGGTCATTCTAAATGACAACGATATGTCGATTTCACGGCCGGTCGGCGCACTGAACAATTATTTGGCTAAGTTGATGTCGGGGCGATTCTATGCTACGGCACGGCGTGCTGGCGAAAAAGTGCTGGGCGTTGTTCCGCCTATGCTGGAATTGGCTAAACGCGCCGAAGAGCATGTTAAAGGCATGGTAACACCAGGCACCTTATTTGAAGAATTTGGATTTAATTATATTGGCCCGATTGATGGACATGATCTGGATGTTTTAATTACCACCCTGAATAATATTAAGCTCCTCGATGGCCCGCAGTTTCTCCATGTGGTGACGCGTAAAGGTGCTGGTTATAGAGTGGCTGAAGAGGATCCCATTCTGTACCACGGCGTTGGTAAGTTTGATCCGGAAAAAGGAATTATTCCTAAAGCAGCAGGAAAACCTGCCTACACACAAATATTTGGTGACTGGTTGTGTGATATGGCCGCGCAGGATTCCCGTTTAATAGGCATTACCCCGGCGATGCGCGAGGGATCCGGTTTGGTTCGTTTTTCACAGGAATATCCCGAACGTTATTTTGATGTCGGCATCGCTGAGCAACATGCGGTTACATTTGCGGCGGGTGCGGCATGCGATGGTTTAAAGCCGGTCGTGGCGATTTATTCAACTTTTCTGCAGCGGGCATATGATCAATTGATTCATGATGTTGCTATCCAGAATCTGCCGGTTGTGTTTGCCATTGACCGGGCTGGCTTGGTGGGGGCGGATGGTCCGACGCATGCAGGTAGTTTTGATTTGTCCTACTTGCGCTGTATTCCGAATATGACCGTTATGGCACCTGCGGATGAAAATGAGTGTAGGCAGATGTTGTATACTGCTTTCCAATTGGATACACCCTCAGCGGTACGATATCCAAGAGGTACCGGAAGCGGTGTGCCGGTGCAAAAAGAAATGCAAGCATTACCCATCGGCTGCGGCGAAATCCGGCGTCAGGGGAAGCGGATTGCTTTGCTGGCTTTTGGCAGTATGCTGGCACCGTGCCTGGAGGCTGCAGAGGAACTTAATGCAACAGTGGCCAATATGCGCTTCATCAAACCGTTAGACGATGATCTGGTAGCATCTTTGGCTGCCAGTCATGACTTGCTGGTTACGGTTGAAGAAAATACCGTGATGGGTGGAGCAGGTAGCGCTGTAACAGAATCTCTCAATAGTCAGCGAATTTGTGTCAAAGTGTTACAGCTAGGACTGCCGGATGTTTTTATCGATCAGGGTGATCCTGTGCAAATGCTTGCAGATTGCGGATTAGACAAGAATGGTATTATCCAATCAGTGCGGTCAATACTGTCTGAGTAATATTTAACTTATTGTTGCTTCAACGGCATTGATCCTGACTGGGAGTTGGCGAGTGTGGAACTCAATTGTTTGCCAGAGACTCCTAATCGAATAGGAGGAAATAATATGAATAAACAAATAGACTTGCCCATTGCCGATGTGCAGAGTTCACCCGATACCCGGCGGATTGCAATCGACAGGGTAGGGATTAAGGCCATCCGCCATCCTGTGGTTGTGGCCGACAAGGATGATGGGGTGCAGCATACCGTGGCAATCTTTAACATGTATGTGAATTTGCCGCATAATTTTAAAGGCACGCATATGTCTCGCTTTGTGGAAATACTCAATAGCCACGAACGGGAAATTTCTGTTGAGTCATTTCAGGCTATCTTACGGGAAATGATCGAAAAACTGGAAACAGACTCCGGTCATATTGAGATGACCTTTCCTTACTTCATTAATAAATCTGCACCGGTATCGCAAGTAAGAAGTTTGTTGGATTATGAAGTGACGTTCATTGGCGAGATTAAAAATAACGAATATTTTTTTACCATGAAAGTCGTGGTGCCGGTCACGAGTTTATGTCCGTGTTCTAAGAAAATATCGAATTATGGCGCGCATAACCAACGCTCCCACGTTACGATTTCCGTACGCACGAATAGTTTTGTATGGATTGAAGATGTTATTAGGATTGCAGAGAGTAATGCTTCCTGTGAACTCTATGGTCTTTTAAAGCGGCCTGATGAGAAATATGTGACGGAGAAGGCCTATGACAATCCCAAGTTCGTTGAAGACATCGTGAGGGATATTGCGGAAGTGCTAAACCATGACGAGCGCATTGATGCTTATGTGGTCGAATCAGAGAATTTTGAATCTATTCATAATCATTCAGCGTATGCATTGATTGAGAATGATAAGAAAAAACGCGCATAAACTAATGGTTGTTTTTATATCGTTTGCTGCTTGGTAAAGTCGGTGATACGGAATCCCAGTAGCCATAAAGCGGCGAAATAGCTGAATGCACCAAGAATGACTATCCAGCTTAATCGACCGGCACGCAACAGGGCTGAGTCGATTAACCAAGAAGCATCACTGCCTGTTGCAAACCATAAGACAACGCCCATAATCGTCAAAGCGATCAATATTTTCACAAAGAAAATAAGCCATCCGGGTTGCGGTTGATAAATTTTATGGCTGCGTAACTTGTAATACAGTAACCCTGCGTTAAGACAAGCTCCCAGTCCGATTGCCAATGCCAGTCCGGCGTGTTGTAAAGGAATGATGAAAGCGAGATTCATCAGTTGTGTGGCAATCAGCGTGATGACAGCAAT
>NZ_JAKFWH010000040.1 GCF_021731985.1 Nitrosomonas sp. | reverse complement strand
TGCATGGTCGATATTGAGTCGTGGCGAATCCTACCGGAAAGCCGCGTAGTAAGCCCAGCGATAACTGATTAAGTTTAGCAGGAAAGTTTCAACTGGTAATTGCGAAGCAAGATGAATTGATGGCAAACAGGTCAGACCGGTGTAAGTAATTCAGACTTATCCATAGGCTCCCTGCTGATGCAGCACAAGGCAAAGCCGCTAGGGCGATATGAACCTTACGCGCGAAATCCATCATGGCTCGGATAGTTATCGCTATCCAACCAGAAGCCGGATATACGGAAGCAGTTGCACCTTAAAGCTATCACTTTTTGCTTGCAAAACGGGAGGAGTCCATATAAGGAATAATGCAAAAAATCGGGTTTCGATGCTTAGTATGCTGACACATAATGACACCTCCAAATGATAAGCGAATTTGCTGCCGAAGAAGTCTAGCACCTGCATGTGGCAGTGGCATGCAGCTTAAGTGTTAAAAATTAAGCCGTAATTGGATTAGTACTGCTATCTGATATATTACTCTTTCTTTCTTAGAAAAGGGCAATCGCAATCCGGTTTCAATCTCAACTGACTAACTTCTTTTTAGGTAATTGTGCGAGGTGATAAGGAGTCTCTCAATGACTTACCTTTGTCATTCCGAACGGAGTGAGGAATCTTTAATAATCAACAGTATAGATTTCTTGCCATGCTTAAAATGACAGTTATTCAGAAGTTCCTTAATAAGTGCCTGGGATTCAACGTACTCAGCGACTGCTTCCTTTAAACGAGAGCAGTCGCTGATAGTGAAAGTTTGAGGAAGCCAATATCTCAGCTACGTCTACGCATGGCGATAGCCCCAATCAAAGCCAAACCAGCGGCCATCAATGCCCAAGCGCTTGGTTCGGGTACCGGTGCATACATCGTGCCGTACTGCACATGGTCAATCTCAATGCCGCCGCTGCTGTTTGAGATAAAGATCGATTTAATGCCACCCTCGAAGGTCAGACCGAAGAAGCGGTCCTCAGCGGTTGTGCCGCTATGACTGCCATCGGGTATGCCACTGAAGGTTTGCGACAACAGTAGCGTGTTGCTGGCATCAAAGGCACTGAATGTAATACTGCCGGCGCCGTCAGTCCATACCAGTCCGAAGGCAGTAGGCAAATCGCTGCTTGTGTAAGTATATTGCACACCAGTAGAACCAGGACCAGAGAACCAGCTTGAGCCAGTCACACCGGAGCCGTCAATTGCGCCATCATCGAAATCAACAGAGTCCCGTGCCCCGGTGAATGCTCCGGGACCAATAACCGAGCCTGCACTGGCGCTCAAGCTACCACCGATGCCTGGACCGTCCTCGAAATCATCCAGAAAAGTAGGTGCACCGCTCTGATAAAAACCGGCCGGAATGTCAGCCTGCGACAGATAGGAAGAGGGCCCAAACAGCACTGGTGCAGCAACGGCCGTCGTTCCGACGAGAGCATTAAGCACCAGTAGTGCAGTGATTCGTTTGATATTCATGTTATTCCTCCAGTTAAATCATTCAACTTGTGATTCCTCGAAGCGTTGCCATGTGGTTGTTTATTTCGAGCGGATTAACAGGAACCACCGGGTTAAAAATATACGCTCTTTTGATTAAAATATACGCAATACCACGCTATCGATAAACAATCCCATAATTAATTTATCATTCAATTACTCCTTCGATTTAATCATAGTAGTGATCTAGCAAATATAGTTGATATGTCATTTTTTATCAGGACATTTGTACTATAAAGTTGGCAATCAGATTTAATACATGCTTCAAATTCACCGCGTTTTTCAGTAACCTGATTAGGCGGGGGATACTATGCACAATTTTTTTCCTGGTGCAGGACGTAGATAGACTATACCTTTTGACTCAAGAAATTTGAGAGGCATGCATTCGTGTGACATCGCCACAGATGGAATCAATAGCAGTTTGCCAATAAGTTCTTTGCTGAAGGTATGATCACCCCAGTTCCGTCGATTTTCCGGATAATACTTTTGCTGTTACTCCAATAAATATTGATTGCGCGTATTTCTATTTAGGGTGTTTAGTAAACGAGATTATTCCAGCACAATAATGTATTCTCCACTGCGTAAATAATCTGACGTAGAGCCAATGAAAGCCCAGAAAGATCAACATACTCCGATGATGCAACAATACCTGCGAATTAAGGCGCAGCACCCAGACATGCTGATGTTTTATCGCATGGGGGATTTTTATGAATTGTTTTTTGACGATGCGGAGAAAGCGGCAAAGCTCTTGGGAATTACTTTGACGCAACGTGGCGCTTCTGCCGGGGAGCCCATTAAAATGGCGGGAGTGCCCTATCATGCAGCAGAGCAATATTTGGCAAAACTGGTCAAGTCAGGTGAATCCGTAGCAATCTGCGAGCAGGTGGGTGATCCGGCGACCAGCAAAGGTCCTGTTGCACGTGAGGTCACCCGTATCATCACGCCTGGAACATTGACGGATGCAGCATTGCTTGAGGATAAGCGCGATTGCATATTGTTGGCTTTATGGGTGCACGAATCGACTTTGGGGCTGGCTTGGCTGAATCTGGCAGCAGGGCAATTACGTGTGATGGAGACATCACCACAAAATCTGCTGAGTGAGCTGGAGCGCCTGCAGCCGTCAGAGATACTTTTGCCCGAGTCACTTAAACAAGCTGAAATACAAGATAAAAATTGGGCGTTAAGGCGATTGCCTTTGTGGCAGTTTGATCGTGATACTGCAATCAGTAATCTTACGCGGCAATTTGAAACGCATGATCTGTCTGGCTTTGGTTGTGAGGATTTGCCTATTGCGCTGTGCGCTGCCGGCGCCCTACTCGAATACGCCCGTCTGACTCAAGGATCTGCTGCGCTTCCTATCACATCGTTGCAAGCTGAGCGGGGTAGTATTTATATTCGGATGGATGCTGCCACACGCCGTAATCTGGAAATTTCCGAAACCATACGCGGTGAACGTTCCCCTACGTTGTTGTCATTACTGGATACATGCTCAACCAATATGGGAAGCCGCCTGTTGCAATTCTGGCTGCATCATCCATTACGGGATCATGCGGCAATACAAAAGCGGCTCGATAGCGTTGTGGCCTTAATCGGAGAAAGTGAGCAGAATAATTATTGGGTCGCGCGAGATCTGCTTCGGCATTTTGTAGATGTTGAACGGATTACTGCCCGCATTGCACTCAAATCAGCGCGCCCGAGAGACTTATCGGGTTTGCGTGATAGCCTGAAACTATTGCCGGAAGTCATTCAAGCCATGGCAAATGGTTTCAGCGAGAGAATTAGTCAATTGAGTCTGGCGATGCAGATTGAGCCTGCTCTCGTTGAGTTATTGAGTCAATCTTTGTTGGAAGAGCCCGGTGTGGTGTTGCGTGAAGGCAATGTGATTGCCGATGGTTATGATGCCGAACTGGATGAATTACGTGCCCTGCAAAATAATTGCGGTGAATTCTTGTTACAACTGGAGATTCGTGAAAAAGAACGCACCGGCATTCCTAATCTCAAAGTGGAATATAACCGTGTGCATGGATTTTATATTGAAGTCACACACGCACACAGCGAGAAAATTCCCGCTGATTACCGGCGCAGACAAACACTAAAAAGTGCTGAGCGCTATATCACGCCGGAACTAAAAAGTTTCGAAGATAAAGCATTATTCGCACAAGACCGGGCATTGACGCGGGAGAAGTATTTATATGATGAACTTTTGAACGTACTTCTGGGTTATATCCATCCGTTACAGAAAATGGCTGCGAGCGTTGCGGAAATTGATGTTTTGTGCACATTTGCGGAGCGCGCACAAGCGCTTGACTATACTGCGCCGTATTTGTTGCCCGAAGAAATTTTTGAGATTGATACGGGTCGCCACCCAGTTGTGGAAAATCAGGTAGAAAACTTTGTTGCCAATGATGTTCAGTTAGGTGCTGATCATACCGGAAAACCGCGAATGTTGATAATTACCGGTCCCAATATGGGCGGTAAATCAACCTATATGCGGCAAATCGCGCTGATCGCTTTATTGGCACATTGCGGGTGTTATGTGCCTGCCAAAAAAGTACGCATCGGTGTGCTGGACCAGATCTTTACCCGTATTGGCGCTGCCGATGATCTTGCCAGCGGGCGCTCCACGTTTATGGTGGAAATGACGGAAACCGCCAACATACTTCATAATGCAACAGCACAAAGCCTGGTGCTCATGGATGAAGTCGGTCGCGGCACTTCCACTTTTGACGGCTTGGCGCTAGCGTTTGCCATTGCCCGGCATCTATTGAGCAAAAATCGCAGCTTTACACTTTTTGCCACGCATTACTTTGAATTAACGAAACTGGCTGAGGAGTTTAAGCAAATCCAGAATGTACACTTGGATGCGGTGGAGTATAAACACCGTATTGTTTTTCTGCATAAAGTAGCCGAGGGTCCGGCCAGCCAAAGTTATGGTTTACAAGTTGCTGCGCTGGCAGGTGTTCCCGAATCGGTGATCAAAGTGGCCAGAAAGCATTTAATTAAACTGGAACAGGAAAGTGTAAAGAAGGAACCTCAGCTGGATCTGTTTTCTTTTTCCATTCCAGAACCGGAAGAAGACATTCGGCAAGAACATCCGGTGATTGCAATGTTACAAAACCTCTCGCCGGATGAACTCAGCCCCAGGCAAGCACTGGAGCAGCTTTATTTATTGAAGAAAGCGATGGATGCGACGAATAACAGTTAATCTGTTGAACAATCGAATGCTCTATTTCATTAATGCTCATGCCCATGCTCACCATGCACGTGCTGATGGGTAATTTCTTCCGCTGTGGCAGGGCGGACTGCAGTTACTGTGCAGACAAAAATCAATCTCATGCCCGCAAACGGATGATTGCCATCGACAATGACGGTATCGTCAGCAATTTCTGTAACTTGGTAGATGATAATGTCGTCTGAACCTTCTGCGCCCCCCTCAAAATGCATGCCAACTGCCACATTATCAGGAAAAGAGTCGCGCGGCTCGACGCGGATTAACTCCGCATCATATTCACCAAACGTATCTTCCGGGTCCATTGAAACCGTGCACGAATGACCAATTTCCATTTCATGAAGCGCTTCCTCAACCAGAGGGAAAATGCCACCATAGCCGCCATGCAAATAACTGATTGGTGTATCCGTTTTCTCCAGAATTTTTCCGGTGTCATCTGACAATTCATAGTTGAGTGAAACCACAGTATTTTTTTCAATGCGCATGTTAAGTTTATCCTTGTTTAGTGATTAAAAAATGTAAATATGATTAATAATCAGAGTTGTTATCTGCTACCAGAATTGAATTGAATAGATTTTATTATACGCACAAAGTGATTTTCTTCCTTTCTTTGAGATAAAAACAGTTCAGTGTTATCGTTGATCTATAAATACTTTCTACTAAATTTTAATGCGGTGACAGGCGCAAAACTTTGCCGATGTATCTCACATGCGCCATGCATTTGTAATGCAGCCAAATGCTTTTTAGTAGGATATCCTTTGTGCTGATCAAATCCATAAAGTGGAAAACATTGATGCAGTCTGTGCATCTCCTTATCACGTGCTGTCTTAGCTAAAATAGAGGCTGCTGAGATTTCGGGTATCAGGCTGTCACCTCTAATGATTGTACGTACTGAACACTCCAGGCGAGGACTTTGATTTCCATCGACAAGCACCATATCCGGTCTGAAAGGTAAGCTTTCTACCGCGCGTTTCATCGCAAGCAAACTTGCCTGTAGAATATTTAACTGATCAATTTCTTGCACCGAGGCGGAAGCAATTGCCCATGCTTTGGCGTATTTCTTGATAGTGATTGCAAGCGCTTCACGCTTTTTCTCACTCAACGCCTTAGAATCGGCTAATCCGGTTATTTGATAGGCACCGTTGAGTACCACACACGCTGCATAAACGGGCCCAGCCAGTGGCCCTCTACCAGCTTCGTCTACTCCGCAAACCACTCCGCTCGCACTGAAAGTGTCAATATTTATTCTCCGCTCACTATGCTGTTTGCACTAGGATAATACAAAGTGATTTCTCAGCTGGCTGTTGGAAACTATCTGTGTTGCCGCCGTGGCGTTAGAAACAGACTCAGAATGCTCATTTATTAAGCATGAAATGCGCTTCTCCGCCTATTTTTACCTTGCATCGACCGGCCTTCCCGAATACGTTCTTGAATGGCCTGTTAATGGTTATACATTTCTTGCAGTACACATTAGCTTAGCTTCAGTTACAAGCTGTCCATCGACTTCAGCGCGGGCTGAATATTTCCATAATCCCTTTATTTGCCGTTCTATGGCAACCTTGAGAATTAATTGATCACCAGCCATAACGGGTTTTTTAAAACGAACGCCGTCTATCCCGACAAAATAATAAACTGTATTGTCTTTGTTAATCGTGTCTACTGTTCTAAGCGTCAGAATGGCTGCAGCCTGGGCTAAAGCCTCAACAATCAGGACACCCGGCATAACCGGATAATGCGGAAAATGCCCCGAAAAGAATGGTTCATTGATGGAAACATTTTTTAATGCAACGATATCCTTGCCCGCCTCGTAAGAGATTACTTTATCCACCAATAAAAGTGGATAGCGATGAGGCAGGTATTTTAAGATTTCGTGAATATTCATGGAATTCATACTATTTTCCTTTTAACCCAAGACCTTTATTGATGACACTTGAGCAGAATTTATTGGAGTTTTTTCCTATTCATTTTCGAGTGCTTTAATAACTTTATCTGTAATATCAATTCGTTGACTTCTATAAACTGAGTCCTGGAGTTGCAATATCAGATCATATTTTTCTGTTTCAGCAATTTTGCTGATAGCTCGATTGGTTCGTTCCAAAATTACACTGTATTCTTCATTCTGGCGCACACTAAAATCTTCCCGCATTTGCCTTTGTGCGCGTTGATATTCACGGCTCAGATTGGCAAGGTTTCTTTCTAAATTACGTCGCTCTGTTTCTTCCATCATCGCAGTGCTGTCTTTTTCAAGCTTGTCTTGCAATGTCTTGGCTTGAACAGCCATTTTTTTGATGTCTTCATCACGCGGCACAAATTCTTGATCTATTTTCTTCTGTGCCTGAATCGCTGGCAAGGATTCGCGCAAAATTTTCTCTGTATTCACCACGCCAATTTTGATATCCCCGGCAAAAACCATAGTAAATTCACTGATTGAAACAATGGTTATAAGAACTATAACTATAGCGCACCACCGATTGATTCGTTTTAGGCTATTCACTGGATAGGACCTCAATTAATTTTAGAATTGTTGCCCAAACATAAATTGGAAAGCTTGCAATCTATCAACAGGCTGGTCGTTTAAGGGTTCGGCAATACTGACTTTCAGTGGCCCCATCGGCGAAACCCAAGTGAGCGCAATGCCAGCCGAATAACGCATTAAATTAAGGTCAATATTTCTGGCAAATACGGTACCGCCATCAATGAATGCGCTTAAACGAAGTGATCTATCCTCTTTCATGAAGGGAACCGGGAAAAGCACTTCGATATTACCAACTACGCGCTTGCTGCCGCCTAATGAAAGATTTCTATCATCACGGGGACCTAAGGAATTCAGATCATAACCGCGCACGGAATTATTACCTCCGGCAAAGAAGTTCTTGAAAAAAGGTAGTGAACGTCCTGTATACCCGTCACCGTATCCAAATTCACCATTCAGCATGAGTGTAAGATTATCAGTAATGGGGTAGAACCATTTCTGATGGTAACTTATTTTATAATAATCTAAATCTCCGCCGGGCACACTGACTTCACCAAACAGCCGATGCGTTGTTCCCGAAGTGGTCCAAATAGCACTATCACGGCGATCACGTGCCCAAGTGAGCGTCAGTGGAAAATTATTGGTCGATTTTCCAAATTCGGTAACGAAATCTTTATTGCGTTGCGGGCTGCTATCAAAAACACCCAACACGGTGTTCTCAGCAGCCAGACCTATAGATACGATATCATTTTCAGCGATCGGTATACCGAGCCGCACACCGGCACCTATGGTTTCAGTTTTAAATGTACCAACACGGGACAGCGGGCGAGTATCTAGGTCACGTTTGTAGACATCGAAGCCGAGACTGACTCCGTTGACTGTAAAATAGGGATTGGTAAATGATGCGGCATAAGTTTTGTTGATGGCGCCTGTATTGACATCAAGGCTAAAAAAGTTGCCCGTACCAAAAATATTGTTCTGCGAAATCGAGCCGTTCAAAATAATACCTTGACGATCAGAATAACCTGCACCAAACATGATTGATCCGGTTGGTCTTTCTTCTACTTTGACATTGATATCAACCTGATCGGTTTTATTGGGTACAGCGGGTGTTTCCACATTAACACTGTTAAAGAAGAATAATCGATCAACACGTTGTTTAGAAATGTTAATATTTTTAGTGGAATGCCAGGCGCCTTCCATTTGGCGGAACTCACGACGTATCACTTCATCACGTGTTCGATCATTGCCGGTTATATTGATACGTCGGATATAGACACGTCGGCCCGGATCAATAAAGAATGTAAATCCAGCTTGACGCTTTTCGTGATCCAATTCCGGTGATGCATTGATATTGGCAAATGCATAGCCATCATCACCTAAGCGGTCGGTAATTAATTTAATGGATTCGGTCAGTTTCTGGCGTGCAAATACTTCTCCATCCTTTAGTAATATCAGTTTACGTATCTCTTCTTCCGGTAATAGGGGTTCTCCAGCTACTTTGATTTCAGAGACTGTATATTGGGCACCTTCGGTAATATTAATTGTGATATAGATATCGCGCAAGTCTGGCGTTATGGAAACTTGAGTGGATTCGATATTGAATTCCAGATAACCTCGATCAAGATAATAAGATCGGAGTGTCTCTAAATCGGCGGATAATTTCTGTTTTGAATATTGATCATTTTTGGTGAACCAGCTTAATAAGTCAGGTTTCCTGAGGACAAGTATACCGCGTAACTCTTTGTCTTGAAATTTCTCGTTACCGACAAAACTGATTTTCTTAATCCTGGCTGTCCGGCCTTCATTAATATCAAAATTAATTGCAATACGATTACGTTCCAGTGGTGTGGTCGTTGTTGTTATTTTGACGGCATATTTTCCTCGGCTGATATACTGGCGTTTTAATTCCTGTTCGGCTCTATCCAAAAGCGAACGGCTAAAAATCCGGGATTCCGATATGCCTGCCTGTTTTAGGCCTTCGAGCAATTTGTCTTTTTCAAACTCTTTTGCACCATTAATACTAATTTGTGCAATAGCTGGGCGTTCATCAACTTCTACGATTAAAACGCCATTCTCAGATTTTAATTTTACGTCTTTGAAGAAACCGGTTGCATAGAGCGCCTTGATAGCTTCGGTTGCTTTTTCTTCATCAAGTGTATCGCCAACTTTAACAGGGAGGTAGCTAAATACTGTGCCAGCCTCAGTGCGCTGTATGCCTTCGACGCGAATATCCTTAACAATGAAAGAATCGCTGGCCCAGGATGAGAAAGCATGGAAGAGACTTACAAACGCAACAAGATACCGGAATTTCATTATCTAACCAGTAATAAGCCGATTAATATCGTTATAGATGGCAAATGTCATGAGTGTAAACAGCAAGGCCAGGCCGATTTTCTGCCCGATCAAAATGGCCTGATCAGAAAGAGGATTTCCTTTAATTATTTCAATAAGGTAATACATTAAATGCCCGCCATCGAGAATTGGGATCGGCAATAAGTTCAGAACACCGATACTGACACTGATCAGCGCCAGAAAAGCCAAATAGGATGCCAACCCCATCTGTGCAGACTGGCCTGCATAGTCAGCAATTGAAATCGGTCCGCTGACATTCTTCCAAGATACATCGCCGGTAATCATTTTGGATAGCATTTGTAATGTCAGTATGGTTGTTTCCCAAGTCTTCTCAATGGCTTTCTGGAATGCTTTGACAGGAGGATAACTGACTGTAACGAGCAATTCTTCAAATTCTGCTTGATTGACAACGGGTGCAACGCCGATCTTGCCTATTTGTTTGCCATTTTCTGTGGTTGCTTCCGGTGTAATGGCAATTATTGCCACTTGATTATTACGCAAAATTTCGAGTTCCAGAGTATGCTCCGGGTTTGTGCGTATCTGTTGCACAAAGTCCATCCAGGTGTGAATTTCAGTATCATTGACAGCTAAAATTTCATCTCCTGCTAACAAGCCAGCATGCTGACCAGCGCCATCGGCAACTACTTGCCCGATAACGGGCTTTAGAATAGGCTGATAACTATTAAGGCCAATAATTCCAAGGAAATTTCCATTGAGATTATCCGGGTCAATTTGACTTAAATCTAATTGCCGCCAATTGATCTCGCCATTTTTATTAATGGTTTGTACTTTTACGTTTGCCGATTGATCAATAGCATATCGTAATAAGGTCCAGCGAGCATCTTGCCAACTGGCAACCGGTTCATTCTCGATGGTGACAATAGTTTCACCTTGCTCAAATTTTGCATGCGCAGCAGGAGAGGCGGGTTCAATTGGGCCAAGTACCGGTTTCATTCCATTGACACCCAGGATGAAGAGTAGCCAGTATAAGACAATAGCTAGCAAAAAATTGGCAATGGGACCGGCTGCAACAATGGCAAAACGGCGTGCTACCGGTTGACGGTTAAATGCGCGAGGTAAATCTTCATGCGCTACTTTCCCTTCATTCTCATCCAGCATCTTGACATAGCCACCCAATGGAATCGCCGCAATTACCCATTCTGTTTTGTCTTTTCCCCAACGCTTGCGAAAAATCGGTTGACCAAAACCGATACAGAATCGTAATACTTTAACGCCATTCCAGCGTGCTACCAGATAATGACCAAATTCATGAAATGTAATCAGTATGCCTAAGGCAATAATGAAAGAAATGATAGTATAAGCTATTGTCATATCAGGTCAGGGTGTGTGAAAAGTGCACTTAGGGGAAGGTTTTATCTGCACGATACTATCATTAATTAAGAAAAATTGAATCTTGTCATGGCGAGCAGTTTCCTGACTTTTTTACTGCAGATTTGCAAGCCACTCTCGCGCAACGTCACGAGCCAATGCATCTGTTCTCAATACATCATCCAGTGTTGCCATATCTTCTTGTTGTACTGTCTGCATAACATGTTCAATCATAGCCGGGATGGCGGTAAATTTCATGCGCTCTTTAAGAAAGGATTCTACAGCAATCTCATTTGCGGCATTGAGAACTGCAGGCATATTCCCGCCCGCGGCAAGCGCTTGATAGGCTAATCCCAAGCATGGGAATCTTTCAAAATCAGGTTCTTCAAAATCAAGATGCGCCACTTTGAACATATCTAAAGCGGATACTCCGCTTGCTATCCGATCGGGATAACCCATCGCGTGTGCAATCGGGGTACGCATATCAGGGTTGCCCAATTGCGCTATGACTGAACCATCGACATAGGCAACCATCGAGTGGATTACACTTTGCGGATGAATTACAACCTGAATATTGTCCGGAGGTGCGTCAAACAACCAATGCGCTTCAATTACTTCCAATCCTTTATTCATCATGGTGGCAGAATCAACAGAAATTTTCTGCCCCATATCCCAATTCGGATGCGCACAGGCCTGTTCTGGAGTCACTTTCTCCAACGAAGCTAACGGTGTGCATCGAAATGGTCCACCCGAAGCAGTGAGTAGTATGCGGCTGATGCCTGCCGCCGCTAAGTTACCATTGAAATGATGCGGTAGAGATTGATAAATCGCATTATGTTCGCTATCAATAGGTAGCAGTGTTGCGTTGTGCTGTTTGACCAGATCCATGAAAATACGCCCGGCCATAACCAGAGTTTCTTTATTGGCAAGCAATACAAGTTTCCCGGTTCGAGCCGCAGCAAACGTTGGAAGGATGCCGGCAGCACCTACAATTGCTGCCATCACAGCATCCACTTCAGGAAGAGAAGCTACCTTTTCCAATGATTCAATACCCGATAATACTTCCGTATCTATCCTGGCTGCTTGAATTGCGCTGGCCAATTGCTCCGCACATTCCCTATCCAGCATTACCGCATAACGCGGTTGAAAGCGTTGGCATTGTGACAACATTTTTTCAACATTCTTATTGGCAGTTAGCGCAAATGCCTGAAAGCGGTCAGGGTGGCGTGCTATCACATCCAGTGTGCTCTCCCCAATGCTGCCGGTGGAGCCGAGTATTGTTATTTGGCGGATGGCTTTCATAAAGCGGGCGAATAAAAAATAAGTAATGCCAATATGGCGAGTGGCAATGAGGAAGTCAAAGCATCAATCCGATCCAATATTCCACCATGCCCGGGCAGAATATTTCCGCTATCCTTAACATTGGCATGACGTTTTATCAATGATTCGTACAAGTCACCGATGATACCTAATATGGTCATAAATAACAGCAATGGTACTAACTTTGAAGCTAAAGATTCTTCATTAAGCCAGGAATCCCAAACCAAGCCATAAATTAATACGGCAATTAAAGCACCGGCAACGCCTTCCCAAGTTTTATTCGGGCTAATAGTGGGCGCAAGTTTGTGCTTGCCAAATGATCGCCCGGTAAAATAAGCTGCTGTATCGGAAATCCAGATGGTTGCCATAAAACCTAATAAAAGTAATGGACTGATGGTACGTAACTGATAGAGCGCAAGACAGGTTGGTATCAACAGTATCCAGCCGATTAGCATCCAGATATAGGGGTTTTTAACAACATAGAGTTGCTTCAGATATAACGGTGCACATACTATCCAAAATGCAGCCGACAATATATATACCCACATTGGATCTGACGAGTAGGCATCGACTTTTACAGATTCACTTAATTGAAACAATAATTCTCCACCCACCAAAGTCGTGAGTAACATAAAATAAATCGTATTTCTGACAGAGAATCTAGCTAATTGACTCCATTCTCGGGATCCGATAACTGTCAGAGCAAGTAACAAAGTAGCCCAAAAAATATCTTGCAGGAAAAATAATGCCGAGAGAAATAAAGGTAATACGACAATTGCCGTGAGGATGCGGGCTTTAAGCATTTAAAATTTTCTTCTTATCCTTCAGCAGATATGCCCATTTGAATTTGCTCACTTGTGCGACCAAACCGGCGCTCTCGCTGCTGATACGATTGAATGGCTAACTCCAATTCATGTTCGTCAAAGTCAGGCCATAGCGTATTGGTGAAATATAATTCTGTATAAGCAAGTTGCCATAATAAAAAATTACTGACCCGGCATTCTCCGCCAGTGCGAATAAACAAATCCGGCTCAGGAGCATAGCTCATCGAAAGATATTGCGCCAGGTTTTCTTCTTCAAAATTAAGTGGTAAATTTGTCGATTGCGCCATCATTTTTCGCATGGCCTGCATGATATCCCAGCGGCCGCCGTAGTTGGCCGCTATGGTAAATGTGAGGCGTGTATTTTCGGCAGTCAGTTGTTCACCAATCTGAATGAATTCTATGATTTTAGACTCAAATTTTGATAAATCACCAATTACTTTAAAACGAATGCCATTTTCATGGAGTTTTGTAATTTCTTGTTCTAGAGCACCAAGGAAAAGTTGCATCAAAGAAGTAACTTCGTCAGTAGGGCGTCGCCAGTTTTCACTGCTAAAAGCAAATAAAGTGAGATAGGAAATGTTGCGTTCTATGCAAGATTTAATAACACCACGAACCGTTTCAACACCTTGTTTATGTCCAGCAATACGGGGCAAATAGCGATTCTGAGCCCATCGGCCATTACCATCCATGATAATAGCGATATGTTTGGGTATTGATCCTGTTTCAGGTATCTCTCGGGTTGAACTCGGGCCTTGAGGCATATCAAACAGCCATCAATTCGGCTTCTTTAACTTGTAAAACTTTATCGATCTCGGCGATATAGCGGTCAGTAAGCTTCTGAATCTCATCTTGGCCACGACGCTCATCATCTTCAGATACTTCTTTGGATTTTAATAACTCTTTTAAGTGTGCATTTGCATCGCGGCGGATATTACGCATTGCAATGCGGACAGCTTCCGCTTCATGTTTTACCACTTTAATAAGATCACGGCGCCGCTCTTCAGTGAGAGCCGGCATTGGCACACGGATAGTTTCACCCACCGGCATCGGATTTAAACCCAAGTCAGATTCACGAATTGCCTTTTCAATGGCATTGGCCATTTTCTTTTCCCAAGGAATAACGCCAATCGTGCGTGCATCGATTAGATTGATATTCGCTAATTGGTTAATCGGAGTTTGCGCACCATAATAATCAACCATGACATGATCCAATAGACCAGTATGAGCCCGGCCACTTCTGACTTTACTCAAATCTACTTTCAATGCTTCCAGGCTCTTTTGCATTTTCTGTTCAGCAGATTTTTTTACATCGGCAATCATAATATCCATCCCTTTTGCATCTATTTTCAGGAAGCTAACTATATTTGAATCATAGTGTTACTAAGGTTCCTTCATCTTCTCCTGTTACTATACGTTTTAGAGCTCCAGCCTTGAAAATACTAAATACATTCAGTGGCAATTTCTGATCACGGCATAATGTTAACGCCGTTGCGTCCATCACTTGCAAATTCTTGGCGATAGCTTCATCAAAAGATAATTTATGAAAACGAGTCGCATCTAAATCAATTTTTGGATCACTGGTATAAATGCCATCCACCTTCGTTGCTTTAAGCATGATATCTACACTCATTTCCATACCACGCAAAGCAGCCGCGGTATCGGTAGTAAAAAAAGGATTGCCGGTTCCTGCTGCGAAAATTACGATTCTACCGTCTTTCAGGTAACGCATCGCTCGTCCACGGATATAAGGCTCCACCACCTGCTCGATTCGCAAAGCTGATTGTATGCGCGGCACCAGTCCAACCAGTTTCATGGCATCTTGCAGTGCCAAAGCATTCATCACAGTGGCTAACATACCCATATAATCTGCGGTAACACGCTCAAGCCCGTCATTTGCTGATTTCATGCCGCGAAAGATATTCCCGCCACCGACAACAATGGCAATTTCAACACCCAATTTGCTAATTTCTGCAATTTCAGCAACAATTCTTCCCATTACGGTATGGTTAATACCATACTTGTCTTCACCCATAAGGGCTTCACCGGATAGCTTTAGCAAAATACGTTTATAAGTAACAGCGGTCATTGATTATAAATTTGAGAATTATGGTAGCTTGCTTTATTTGGCCTGTTCCATCTGTGCTTTTACTTCTTCTGCAAAATTCTCAGATTTCTTTTCTATTCCTTCGCCAACAATGAACATTGTAAAACTATTTACTTTGGCAGATTTCTTTGCCAATAATTTTTCTATAGTTTGCTCTGGATCTTTAACAAAAGGCTGACCTAACAAAGTTATTTCGGCTAAATATTTTGCAATGCGGCCATCAACCATTTTCTCAATAATATTTGCTGGTTTTCCACTTTCGGCAGCCTGAGCTGTAAAAATCTGGCGTTCATGCTCCAATACATCTGCAGATACCTGTTCTGTTGACACACACATCGGCTTACTTGCTGCAATATGCATAGCAATATCTTTACCTAACGCTTCGTCGCCCCCAACATAGTCCACCATCACACCGATCTTGGTTCCGTGAAGATAATAAGCCAGTTGACCTTTTGTTGCATGACGCCCGCAACGGCGAATACTGATGTTCTCACCCAATTTCATAATCAATGCTTTACGAACTACCTCAACAGTTTCACCACTTGACAGCGACACATCACTGAGTGCTGTGATTTCGGTCAAGTTCTTTGTTGCAATAAGCTCAGCCAGCTTCCTGGCGAAATCGATAATGTCCTCATTTCTGGCAACAAAATCTGTCTCACAATTAACTTCAACCAGCGCGCCGCGTTGACCATCTTCTGAGATATAGGCACCAATTACACCTTCGGCTGCGATACGGCCTGCTGCCTTACTTGCCTTGGCGCCGCTTTTGATCCTCAACAGATCTTCTGCCGCTTTCATATCGCCGCCAGTCTCTGCCAAGGCTTTTTTGCAATCCATCATGCCAAGCCCAGTCATCTCACGCAATTCTTTTACCATGCTTGCGGTAATATCCGCCATATTTACTCCAGATACAAAATTTAGTTTATGAATAGGATATAGATATTTATTAAGACAAAGATGTGCTTAACGTAAAGGCCACTTTTTATAATAATCAGATAAATGATATATTTATCTGATTATTAATTTATAACTACCAGCATGCCAATACAAATGCAGAATTGTCCTCGTTTTATTCGGCTTCTGCACTCATTTCCACGATTTCCTGAATAGACTGATTACGTCCTTCAAGAACAGCATCGGCTGCGCCACGAGCATATAAACGTATCGCCCGGCTTGAATCATCATTTCCAGGAATCAGGTATTGCAATCCATCTGGATTATGATTGGTATCGATCACACCAATTACCGGAATGCCAAGTTTCTTGGCTTCTGTGATAGCGCCTTTTTGATATCCAACATCTATTACAAATAACGCATCCGGCAGGCCTTTCATATCTTTGATACCACCTAAGCTACTATTGAGTTTATCCAATTCTCGGTGAAGATCGAGCGCTTCTTTTTTTACAAGCTTATCCAACGTTCCGTCCTGAACCATTGTTTCCATATCTTGTAAGCGCTTGATGGATTGTTTGATGGTTTTGAAATTAGTTAACATGCCGCCTAACCAGCGTTGATCCACATAGGGGGATCCGCATCGCGTTGCTTCTTCGCGGACAATATCGCGTGCTTGCCGCTTGGTACCTACAAACAAGATAACCCCTTTGTTTGCTGATAATTGGCGCACGTATTTCATGGCCTCTTCATACATCACCAGGGTCTTTTCTAGATTGATGATATGGATTTTATTTCGATGACCAAAGATATAGGGCGCCATCTTCGGATTCCAGAAGCGTGTTTGATGCCCGAAATGAACACCTGCTTCCAGCATTTGACGCATAGTTACTGACATAAATTGTTCTCCATTAGGATTGAGCCTCCATTCATCCCAGCCGCTCTAAATTGTTTAGGGCACTTAGACAAATGTGTGAATTTAATTTGACCTGCATATCATGCACTATTACGTAGATAGTCAAATTAGCGTTGCATTATAGCATTTTCTTATGCTTACTCAAGCTGATAAGAATTTGAATGAAGGGATGAAGATGATGTTTATATTGCGAGGGAATATTTTACGGCTGTATACCAGACGTGATCGAAGGATGGTGTTGGCAATTCTCAAGTAACACAGGATGAGTTTCCCATTTTCATTCTTAAGCGGGCAATATCGTTTATACGGATATGTTTATTATCAACGGAAATGATATTCTCGTCTTGTAATTTAGAGAAAGCACGGCTAACGGTTTCTAGCTTAAGACCAAGATAGCTGCCAATTTCCTCGCGGGTCATACGCAAATTGAAATCGGATTCGGAATAACCACGCACAAGAAAGCGGCGCGACAAATTCAGCAGAAAAGTTGCTAAGCGTTCTTCAGCTTTCATGCTGCCCAGTAACAACATAACGCCATGATCCCGCACTATTTCACGACTCATTATTTTATGAAAATGGCGCATAAGGGAGGGAATAATTCGGCTGATTTCTTCTAATTTGGCAAAGGGAATTTCACATACTTCGCTATCTTCAAGAGCAATCGCATCACAAGTGTGTGTGTCTGTGCTGATAGCGTCCAAACCCAGCAATTCTCCAGTCATATGAAAACCGGTAACTTGCTGCCGTCCATCTTGTTCAAGTA
>NZ_JAKFWH010000001.1 GCF_021731985.1 Nitrosomonas sp. | reverse complement strand
GGATACGCGCCGATTGTGCACCTTTTAACGCTTCACCTGCACGCTGAATATCGGCCTCTATCGCACGTGCCAATCCACATACCACACTTGCTTTCACCGAGTCAGCCACCGCTTTAACAGCTTCAAAATCTCCGTTAGATGCTGCTGGAAATCCGGCTTCAATAACATCCACACCCATACGTTCCAGCTGCCAGGCGATGCGCACCTTTTCTTCTTTAGTCATGGACGCACCAGGACTTTGTTCACCATCACGCAACGTCGTATCAAAAATAATCAAATGCTCTTGCATTATGCTCTCCACTTCAGGAAGAAAACTTAAAGTAAGATAAAACTCGTTTTTCGAATTTTATAGGGAAGAAAGAAGAATAGGGGTAAAAAATTTTAGCGCGCAAGGCGCAATAACGGTCCCGATAGAGCCATCAGACCTGAAAGAAAATACAGCGAGTAGTTATAATTTTTTGCAAACATAATGGCGGTGAATATAAATAGTTTTTTCTTTCTGTGCAATAGATAAACGTCAGGAACTTGGTGTTTCATTATTCTTTTTACTTCTACTAAATCGCCATAACTTAACAAAATAACCCGAAAATGCATACGCCGCAAACAGAAAAAATAATACAAGCGGCGGGTGACTGGGAATTAAAACAAAAAAGAACAGTACTAATAACAAGACCGTAAAGAATGGAACCCGGCGACGTAAATTAATTTCTTTACCACTATAATAAGGAATATTACTGACCATGGTTAAAGCAGCAAATAAGGTAACGATGCTAGCAAGCCATTTTACATCACTCCCTTGCACTTGAAAATTAAGCATTACCCAAACAAGTCCTGCGATTAATGCGGCTGCGGCAGGACTGGGCAGGCCTTGAAAAAAACGCTTATCAACCACTTCTATATTGGTATTGAATCGCGCAAGCCGCAAAGCCGCACATGCACAGTAAATAAATGCGATAATCCAGCCCCATTGATCCATATCTTTCAAAGCCCACTCATACACAATCAGTGCAGGTGCGACACCAAAAGAAACCATATCCGACATACTATCGTATTCGGCCCCAAACTCGCTTTGCGTACCTGTCAGCCGTGCCACTCGACCATCCAATCCATCCAACACCATGGCTATAAAAACGGCTACTGCTGAAGATTCGAAATTTCCATTCATCGCCTGCACAATGGCATAAAAACCCGCAAACAAAGCGGCTGTGGTAAATAAGTTAGGCAATAAGTAAATACCACGACGCCGCAATCGAGACTTGAGCACAAGACGTTCTGGTAGAGAATCAGGCATTATTGGTTTATTGTAAAAAGAATGCTAACAGTAAAAATATTCTAGTTGATAATTAATCTCAAGCATCTCGTAAAAAGAATTTTCAGTGCAATGCCGTTCGTTGGTACCAAAACTCCAATATGGAGAACGGCGAAATATATCTTCTTCAACTAACTGCTTTTGCTTCGTCACGAAATTCCGCCAATATCGTCAGTGTTGCCGACACTTTATCACCAATATTGACATTAATTTTAGTATTCAGCGGCAAATAAACATCCACTCTCGAACCAAACCGGATAAAACCAAAGCGTTGACCACGCGTCAGATGATCGCCCGGAGAAACATGACAAAGAATACGTTTCGCGATTAATCCAGCCACTTGAACACAGGTTACATCAGCGCCATTCACGGCTTTAATCCAGAGTGCATTCCGTTCATTTTCCAGCGAAGCTTTCGGCAAATCCGCATTGATGAATTTCCCTGGAAAATACCATTTATCCCGCACCTCGCCATCGACTGGGCTGCGATTGGAATGTACATTGAAAACATTCATAAAAACGCTAATCTTAACGGCCTCGCGCTCCAGATAAGGGTCCTGAGTCTTTTCCACGGCAACAATTCTGCCGTCAGCCGGTGCTAAAATGGCATTTGGATCCAGTGGGATTTCTCGGGGTGGATCACGGAAAAACTGTAAAACGAATAAAGCAATCACCCAAAATGGAATTGCCCAAAGCCAGCCAAATAAAAACGTTGCGCCCAATGCGGCAGAAAACGCAATGACAATATGAAGCCAACCTTCGCGAGCAATGATAGGATGAGGATAGTGAGCCATAAATAAATTACAACAAGAGTTTGAATGGTGAAGAAACCAAAGTTCAAATCATAGAAGAAACAACAATTCTCTAGTTTTTCACTTGGTCCACGAGTTTGTTTTTCTTGATCCACGGCATCATATCGCGCAACTTTGCACCCACTTGTTCAATTTGATGTTCGGATGCTATACGGCGGCTTGATTTAAGTACAGGCGCCCCGGATTGATTTTCCAAAATAAATTCCCGGGCGTATTCACCCGTCTGAATCTGGCGTAATATTTTGCGCATTTCTGCACGTGTTTCATCGGTAATAATGCGCGGCCCACGTGACACATCGCCATATTCCGCATTATTGGAAATGGAATAGCGCATATTTGCGATACCGCCTTCATAAATCAAATCTACAATAAGTTTTACCTCATGCAAGCACTCAAAATAAGCCATTTCCGGTGCATAGCCAGCCTCTACTAGAGTTTCAAAGCCGGCTTGTATCAGCGCAGTCAAACCGCCACATAATACAACCTGCTCGCCAAACAAGTCTGTTTCAGTCTCTTCACGGAAACTGGTCTCGATCACCCCGCCTCGCGTACCGCCATTCGCAGCTGCATAAGATAGCGCCAAATCGCGTGCTTTACCTGATTTATCCTGATGCACTGCAATCAGTGAAGGTACGCCACCGCCCTGCAGATACGTGGAGCGAACCAAATGACCAGGGCCCTTAGGTGCAATCATGATCACATCAAGATCTTCACGCGGGCTTACCTGCCCATAGTGAACACTGAAACCATGAGCAAATGCTACAGTAGCATTTCTTTTCAGCCCTGGTTCGATCTCCGCTTTATAGACTGATCCAATCTGTTCGTCGGGCAATAAAACCATGACAACATCTGCATCCTTAACCGCTTCAGCTACTTCCTTGACCGTTAATCCAGCGTTTTCCGCTTTATTCCAGGATGCTCCGCCCTTACGCAGACCAACCGTAACTTTTACTCCCGATTCACTCAAATTATTAGCATGTGCATGCCCCTGTGAGCCATAACCCAAGATAGTTACTTTTTTTCCTTTAATAAGAGACAGATCTGCATCTTTATCGTAATAAACTTTCATTATTTTCCTTTTAAACAAAATTAGGATAGAAACGGGCGAACAATAGCGAGAATGCTTTATTCAAAGTATAAATTGCTCTGGATTGCTCACTTTAAGATTCGGATTAATCAGCAAATAGGGATTATACCTTTAAAATCCATTCCCCGCGCCCTATACCGGAAGCACCTGTACGCACTGTTTCCAGAACGGCGCTCCGTTCTACTGCTTCGAGAAACGCATCCAGTTTCGAGCTGGTGCCCGTTAACTCGATGGTATAGGATTTGTCTGTGACATCAATAATACAACCACGAAAAATTTCAACCAGCCGTTTGATTTCTTCCCGATCTGAACCAATCGCACGTACTTTGACCAGCATTAACTCGCGCTCTATATGATTACCTTCATTCAAGTCGATTATTTTTACAACTTCAATCAACTTATTCAATTGCTTGGTCACTTGTTCCACCACCTCATCAGAGCCAATAGTCACTACTGTCATTCGTGACAACGTTGGATCTTCAGTTGGTGCTACGGAAAGTGATTCAATATTGTAGCCACGAGCTGAAAACAGGCCTGCTACGCGAGACAAAGCACCTGCTTCATTTTCCATCAATAAAGAAATAATATGTCGCATTTATTTTCTACACCAGAATCATTTCAGAAAGCCCTTTACCACCCGGCACCATGGGAAAAACGTTCTCAGTTTGATCGGTAATAAAGTCCATGAATACCAGTTGATCCTTCATTTTAAATGCTTCCTTCAAGGCACCTTCCACATCTTCTGGCCGCTCAATTTTCATCCCGACATGTCCGTAGCTTTCAGCCAGCTTCACAAAATCCGGGAGTGCATTCATATAGGACTCCGCATAGCGATTACCGTGAAAAAACTCCTGCCATTGCCTTACCATACCCATGTACCGATTATTCAAGTTAATGATTTTTAGAGGAAGTTTATATTGCTTGCAGGTTGATAATTCCTGAATACACATCTGAATGCTCGCCTCACCCGTGATACAAGCCACTTTGCCTTTCGGGTTAGCCAGTTGGACACCCATTGCGGCAGGCATACCGAAACCCATCGTGCCCAATCCACCGGAATTAATCCAGCGTCGCGGTTTATCGAATTTATAAAATTGTGCAGCCCACATTTGATGTTGTCCGACATCCGAGGTGATAAATGCATCCCCTTTGGTGATATTGAACAATTTCTCAATTACCATTTGTGGTTTAATAATCTTACTTTCACGATCATATTTAAGGCAATCCCGCTCACGCCATAGTTCAATCTGCTTCCACCACTCTTTCAATGCAGCCTGATCGGGCTTTTCCTTTCCGGTTTTAAGCAGTTTAATGAGCTCTTTCAGCACATCCAGAACATCGCCCACAATCGGCACATCAACCTTAACGCGTTTGGAAATGGATGACGGATCTATATCAATATGAATGATTTTTCTATTTTCATTAGAGAAATGCTTGGGGTTACCAATCACACGATCATCAAAGCGTGCACCCACAGCTACCAGCACATCACAATATTGCATTGCCATGTTAGCTTCATACGTACCGTGCATACCCAGCATACCCAAGGATTGCTTATCCGTCGCAGGATATCCGCCCAATCCCATCAGCGTATTAGTGCAAGGAAAATTCAGCATTTGCACCAATTCGGTTAACTGTGGCGCAGCATCACTTAATATCACGCCACCGCCTGCATAGATCACTGGGCGTTTGGCGCTGAGGATCAATTCTGCAGCTCTCTTAATTTGCCGGGAATGTCCCTTAGTCACCGGATTATAGGACCGCATGGTTATCTTGTCCGGGTAAACAAATTTGGTTTTTTGTTGCGAAACATCTTTGGGTATATCCACCAGCACAGGACCGGGACGACCTGTCGAAGCAATATAGAAGGCTTTTTTAATAGTCTGTGCCAGCTCGGTTATATCCTTAACCAGAAAATTATGTTTGACACAAGGACGTGTAATACCCACCGTATCAACTTCCTGAAATGCATCCAAACCAATGGCACTAGTGGGCACTTGCCCGCTGATAATCACCATAGGGATTGAATCCATATAAGCTGTTGCAATACCTGTTACTGCATTGGTCACGCCTGGCCCCGAAGTAACCAGCGCCACACCCACATTATTGCTAGAGCGGGCATAACCATCTGCTGCATGTACTGCGGCCTGTTCATGACGCACCAATATATGCCGGACTTTATCCTGCTTGAATAATTCATCATAAATAAACAATACTGCCCCGCCAGGATAGCCGAAAATACAACGCACGCCCTCTTCCTGCAAACAACGTATTGTAATTTCAGCGCCGGTCAATTCCACACTCATGCTTTCTGCATCCCAATATCAATTTCAACAAGTTATAAAATATTCTAACAGTAAAAGCTCCATCATCGTACCGTCAAATTCCTGTACCACCTACAGTCAATCCATCGATGCGTAATGTCGGTTGCCCAACGCCAACCGGCACACTTTGTCCTTCTTTACCACATGTTCCTACACCCGGATCCAACAACATATCGTTTCCGATCATGGAAACCCGCGTCAATACATCGGGTCCGTTACCAATCAGCGTAGCGCCTTTAACCGGATAGGTGATTTTTCCATCTTCAATCATGTAAGCTTCAGCTGCCGAGAAAACAAATTTCCCGCTGGTAATGTCGACTTGTCCGCCGCCAAAATTTGCTGCGTACAAACCATGCTTCACTGAAGCGATAATTTCCGCAGGATCCTTATCACCATTCAGCATATACGTATTGGTCATGCGCGGCATCGGTATATGCGCGAAAGACTCACGCCGGCCATTCCCGGTCACGGGTAAATCCATCAAACGGGCATTCAGGCTGTCCTGCAAATAGCCTCTCAGTATGCCATCTTCTATCAATACAGTACATTGTGTCGGATTACCTTCGTCATCAACATTTAACGACCCGCGTCTCTGCGGAATTGTTCCATCGTCGACAACCGTAACGCCGGGAGCAGCAACGCGTTCACCCACGCGCCCCGAAAAAGCCGAGCTGCCTTTCCGGTTGAAATCCCCTTCCAATCCATGACCAATTGCTTCATGCAGCAATATCCCGGGCCAGCCACTCCCCAGAACAACCGTCATGGTGCCAGCCGGTGCAGGACGCGCATCCAGATTAACCACCGCCTGATGGACAGCTTTTTGCGCATAATCCTGCAAAATCTCATCGGTGAAATAAGCATAGCTGAAGCGCCCGCCACCACCGGCCACACCTTGCTCACGACGGCCATTTTCTTCAGCAATCACCTGCAACGACAATCGAACCAGCGGTCTGACATCAGCTGCAAGCAATCCATCGCTGCGTGTTACCAATACAACTTCATACTCACCAGCGAGTGAAGCGACCACCTGAGTAATCCGTCGATCAAGCTGCCGGGTATAGCGTTCTAACCTCTCCAATAATGCTACTTTATCTGCATCCTTAAGACTTGCTATCGGATCTTCCGGTAAATAAAGCTGCGTCTGCCGCCCCATTTGATTACGTTTCACCACTTGTACTGAGTGCGCTCCGCCTTGATTGGCAATTGCCCGTGTTGCTTGAGCAGCCGATACAAGCGCTGGCATACTGATGTCATCCGAATAAGCAAACCCGGTCTTTTCCCCACTGATAGCGCGAACACCAACGCCCTGCTCGATATTGAAACTGCCCGATTTAACAATGCCTTCTTCCAGCATCCAACCTTCTGAACGATTGTACTGAAAATAGAGATCAGCGTAATCAATATTATGCGTCAGTATTTGACCCAATACTTGTTGCAATCGAGCAGCATCGATATCATATGGCGACAACAAGCAACTGTCGGCAATTGCATAAAAATCTTTTGTTTCTGTCATACATTCAGTCGTCATCATATCTGATTTATTTTATTCACTGCCCATCCAAAAAACTGCACCCAACCCAACGGTCATTTCAGGAGTCATTCACTCAAAAAACACTCTCCGACACAGCACGATACTGCAACCGATAATTACACTCACCCAATTTAGTTATAAAAGCCGACGGAGCGTTCAATAAACCATGCATAGATTACACAGCAGCTTGGAGAATCTGTTAATTATAAATTTTTAGAAGCTTAACAGTACTGCAAGATTCGATGATCTAATGCGGGCAAGTTCGCCCGTAAACTGGTCTGATACTCTGGATCGATTGTCGCCACCACGGCTCCGGAACCACGCGGCAAACGCTCCATCACAACACCCCAGGGATCGACAATCATACTGTCCCCATTCGTCTCACGTCCGTTCACATGATAACCGCCTTGCCCGGGCGCTATCACATAAGCCATATTCTCAACCGCACGTGCACGGACCAACACTTCCCAATGCGCTTTTCCGGTAATCGCAGTAAATGCCGCAGGTGCCAAGATGATATCAACTTTATTCATCATGCGGAACAACTCCGGAAACCGCAGATCGTAACATATCGATAAACCAATGCGGCCAAATGGAGAATCTACAGTCACTACTTTATTCCCTGCTTTAATGGTTTTTTCCTCGGCATAATACTCATTGCCCAATTGCAAGCCAAACAAATGAATTTTGTCGTAGCGTGCAACCTGTTCTCCATTATCTGCATAAACTAAGCAACTATTATAAACCTTATCCGTCTCGGGAGACGCCAATGGCACCGATCCGCCCACCAACCATACCCCCAAACGTTTCGCCGTATCACTGAGAAATCTCTGTATTTGCCCGTCGCCAGGTTGCTCCCGGACAGCCAACTTATCCGTATCTTTCATCCCCATAATACAAAAATACTCCGGTAACACAATCAGTTTGGCTTTTCGAGAAGCTGCATCTTCTATCAAGCGCGCCGCTTCTTCCAAATTTGCAGACACACTCGGCCCCGAGGCCATTTGGATGGCAGCTACGTGGAAACCTTTACGTTTCTCGTTTTCAATCATTGGCTGCTGTTGTTTAGTGGTATTGTTTAACATTTTTCATTTGCTCTGATCTTCAGGATTTCAAGAATAAAATTGATTATTGACTGAAACCTTCATGAATTCTCGTTATTATCAAGCGCACTTCCTAATTATTCCATATAAAATCAAGGATTCGCGCTTTGCTAAACTGGATTCTAGCATTTACTCTGACAACGTTCTAATTTGATTTATGCTTTATCTGATATAAGCAAACATAGGCTTTGTTATTCTATAAAATTTATCGCTTAATATTATGCACACTATCAAGCACTCACCGGATGCAACGCTCACCGCCGCATTGCCTTTTAGTCGTTATGCACAACGCATAATAGACAGCGAACCCGCACGAAAAATTGTATTGCTATCAACGCTTCAAACTTCTTTCAAAAGAGAGGAAATGTTGGCGTTCCTGAATTCTCATTCCGCACTGATCACCAACGAAGAAATTTTACATCGCGCACTGCGCGATTTACGCAAGCAAGTTATGCTCCGATTGGCCATACGTGATATCAGCGGTCAAGCTGATTTATCCGAAGTAATGACCAGCATGACTGAGCTCGCCGAAGTCACCATCAATTTTGCGCTTAAGTACCATGAAAACTGGCTAACGCAAGCCGGTCGCTTTGGATTACCCATCGGAGAACAAAGCAATGCGCTTCAGCGTATGCTGGTCGTAGCCATGGGTAAGCTGGGCGGTGGTGAACTCAACGTATCATCCGATGTTGATTTGATCTTCGTTTACCCGGAAGATGGCGAAACCAATGGCGCCAAACCCATTTCAAACCATGAATTTTTTGCCCGCCTCGGCCGCAAACTGATTGCCAGTCTCAATGACTATACGGTAGATGGTTATGTATTCCGCGTTGACATGCGCTTGCGCCCGCATGGAGAAAACAGTCCTTTGGCGATCAGCTTTCCTATGCTGGAAGAATATTTCATCAAACAAGGACGGGAATGGGAACGGTATGCCTGGATCAAAGGCCGGGTAATTGCAGGTCACGCGGATACCGAAGCTGCATCAACCCTTACGGAGAAAATTGTCAGGCCGTTTGTATTTCGCAAGTATCTGGACTTCGGCGCTTACGAATCAATGCGTCGTTTACATGCGCAATTGCGCAAGGAAGTCGAGCGTCGTGAAATGCACGACAACATCAAACTGGGACCCGGGGGCATTCGTGAAATAGAATTTATTACGCAGGTTTTTCAATTGATCCGGGGGGGCCGCGATGTGGATTTGTGTATTCGACCCACATTAGGTGTGTTGCATCGCTTGCAGAATAAACAACAGCTTCCGCAACAAGCTGTCGCGGAACTCACGAATGCTTATCACTTTCTGCGTACACTGGAACATCGTCTCCAGTACCTGGATGATCAACAGACACAGACACTACCTCTGAATCCAACCGATGAGCATCTGATAGCAACCGCTATGGGATTCCCCAATTATGTCAGTTTTATGCAACAGTTGGACATCCACCGCAAGAATGTGACGCGTCATTTTGAGCTGATTTTTGCAACCCCGAGGAAATCATCCACTCATGACATGTTGGCCTATCTGTGGCAAGCTGAGACACAGGATATCTCGCAAACGGAAGCCGCCGCCACACAACTCAGCACCATGGGATTTACTGAGCCTGCAAAAATTTCGGAACGATTACGATTATTTTATCAAGGCACTTTCTATCATCAACTCGCCGAATCCAGTCAGCAACAAATCAACACACTGGTTCCGATGCTGATTGAAGTGGCGGCAGCGCATCCGCCAGTTGAAACCACACTGGAGCGCATGCTGCAATTACTGGAAAAGATTAGCCCGCACACATCCTATCTGGCGCTTTTACTGGAACATCCCCATACACTGCAGCGCGTAGCTGAACTTGTCAGCATCAGCCAATGGGCCAGCGACTATCTGGCACGACACCCTATTTTGCTGGATGAATTATTACGCCATGACGCACCGCATCCCGTCCCGGACTGGAATGCACTGCACAACGAACTCATTTATCAATTGAATCATGTCAACAATCCAAAAAATGATGTTGTCGAATGGCAGATGGATGTGCTGCGGCACTTCCAGCACGCCCAGGTATTCCGGTTATTGGTTACCGATCTGGAAGGCACATTGGTGCTCGAGACACTGAGCGATCACTTGACCGCATTGGCCGATCTGATTCTGGACACAGTGCTCGATCTGGCTTGGTCCGGTTTAAAAAAACGCCATCACGAAAAGCCTGTTTTTGCCATCATCGGTTATGGCAAGCTGGGAGGAAAAGAACTCGGATACGCGTCTGATCTCGACTTGATTTTTCTTTATGAAGACGATCACCCCGATGCCGCGGAGATCTATACCAAACTTGGACAAAGCATCAACGCCTGGCTCACCCGCCACACCTCAGCAGGCTTACTGTATGAGACAGATTTGCGCCTGCGTCCCAACGGCGCCACCGGCTTACTGGTCAGTTCGATGGAAGCTTTTGCGCAATACCAGCGGGAGCAGGCCTGGGTCTGGGAACATCAGGCCCTGACCCGGGCGCGCTTTGTAGCCGGTGATTTGCAGGTAGCAGAAGCTTTCGAAAACACGCGCAAAGAAATTCTGTGTAAACCGCGCAACTTAATCGAACTCAAGCAAGATATTTTAAAAATGCGCGAAAAGATGCTGGACGTTCATCCCAATCCAACCCCATTATTTGACATCAAACACGACCGCGGCGGCATTATCGATGTCGAATTCATTGTTCAGTACCTGGTGCTGGGATATTCCTGCCAATATCCTCAATTAACCGGCAATATCGGCAATATCGCACTGTTAAAACTGGCTGGCGAACTGGGACTGATCCCCATCGACACGGCCGAGCAAGTACGCTCCGCTTACCGGGAATTCCGGCGTATCCAGCACCGCCAGCGATTAAATGGCGATGCGGATATGACAGGCGGTGTGCCCATTGATGGGCAAGCGCAGAAATTTACCCGCGTAGAAGGCAGCCATTTAAAAGACGATCGCATGGCCGTACTGACGCTGTGGGAGAAAGTATTTGGGGATTGATACGAATTGTACCGGGTCACTGTACAATGAAAATGAAACTTAAAATACGGATTGGCACTCGAAGCGAGATTAAAAAACACAATTCGTTGGATAAATAAGCACATCGTTACTTTACAATTTTGTTGTAAAGAAAGATTCTGGCACGATTTATGCTTCCTATAAACCGCGCACACGCAGTGTGTCCCGACTCAACCTAAAGGAGAATAACAAATGCAACAAGCACAAAAAGGTTTTACACTTATCGAATTAATGATCGTTGTGGCCATCATTGGTATATTGGCTGCTATTGCAGTACCTGCATATCAGACATATGTTCAAAAAGCTCGTTTCTCTGAAGTAATCAGTGCCACCGGCCCTTTTAAACTAGGCGTTGAAGCTTGTTATCTTAATACGACCGCTCTAACTGCTTGCGGTTCAGGCACTAATGGAGTGCCTCCTGCAGTCACTGTCGCCACTCCAAATCTCGCTTCTATAGCTGTCGCTGCAAACGGCACTATCACTGCAACCGGAACAGCAGCCTCTGGAGGAGCAACTATAATCTATACTCCTACAATCGCAGCGGCGGGTACCGGTGCAATGCTAACTTGGGCAAAAACAGGCACCTGTGTAAATCTTGCTGTATGTTAAAGTGCTTATTTAGAATTCAACAGGGTTAGGCCCGATTGAACTCGTAAGTTGAAAGGCGCATTACCCAAAGGGCATTGCGCCTTTTCCACATCTGGCCCAGAACATTGAGCGTTTCTCAATATCCCACAAACCAAGCATTCCTTATCAGCAATCTCTGGTTATTCATCATCGCAAGCACAGCAAGAAATCGATATTGCTGATTAACAAAGATTACTCGTTCCTATTGGAATAACCAATGTGCATTATTCCAATGCTTTCTTAATTGGAAATGACACCTGATTGGAAAAGGATACGGGATACATCAGGAAGATCTCGACGAAGATTATCTATGCTTCACCTATGACTTATTACGTCAGAAAGTGACAATTTTTGTCACTTTAAACACACCACAACGAAATCTATTTTAGTAACATACCAAGGAAAACAATTACTTGATACAAACCACCCGCACCTGATGCATATCGGTAACTCCCTGCAACACCTTCTCGATCCCATCTTGCTTCAGCGTTCGCATCCCATCATCCAATGCCGTCACTAGCATTTCCGCGACGCGGGCATGTTCCTGGATATTCTTTTTCAATGCGTCACTTGCAATCATCAGTTCATGCAACCCTACCCGGCCCGAATAACCAGTACCGGCACAGTCATCACAACCGGCTGGTTTACACAAGATAATCTGCCCCGCGTCATCACCGTATTGTTTGACCCATTGATCATGAACTTCTTGGTAGGCGGCTTCCGGATTCGCTTTAAACCGGTCAATATGATTCAATTCATCACAATATTCTGTTAATAAAGATTTGATTTCATGTTCGCTGGCCACATATGATTCTTTACATTTACACAGACGCTTCGCCAGCCGTTGCGCTAAAACGCCCAGCAAAGCATCGGCAAAATTAAACGGATCCATCCCCATATCCAACAAGCGGGTCACAGATTCCGGCGCGCTATTGGTATGCAATGTCGCCAAAACCAGATGTCCCGTTAATGAAGCCTCAATCCCGATACTGGTGGTTTCCTTGTCGCGCATCTCACCGACCATAATGATATCCGGATCGGCACGCAGGAAAGACCGCATGATGACCGGAAAAGTCAAACCTGCCTTAACATTGATTTGTACCTGCCGCAATCCCTTTTGGGTAATTTCAACCGGATCTTCCGCTGTCCAGATTTTGGTTTCTGTGCGATTGAGGTACTTCAACACCGAATGCAACGTGGTCGTTTTACCCGAGCCGGTTGGGCCACACACAAAAAAAAGCCCATACGGTTTACTGATTATTTTTTTCAGCTCCTCCAAATTGTGCGCGGTAAACCCCATATTATCCAGCGGAATCGGTTCGCCGGTGGCCAAAATACGCATGACGACATCTTCCAACCCGCCCGCTGAAGGAATAGTCGCAACGCGTAATTCAATATCCAATGGCGCAAATTTCCTGAACTTAATCTTGCCATCCTGCGGCCTGCGCTTCTCGGAGATATCCATATCACACATGATCTTAATGCGTGTCACCAGCGGATTACGATAACTGGCCGGAACCTCGATATAAGACATTAATGAGCCATCCTTGCGAAAGCGGATTTTGGTTTTCTCTTTTCCTGTGTAAGGTTCGACATGAATATCCGATACCCCCATCTTATAGGCATCGATAATGATTTTATTGACGAGCTTGACCAACTCATTGTCTGAAGCTTCTGCGGATTCCTCAATTTCGTTGAACCCTTCTTCAACATTCTCATCCGCAAGATTAAACAGCATCTCATTAATATCGCCTGTATCACTTTCACTCTGTTGGCCACCATAGAACTGTTCAACCGTTGCATTAAATTCACGCTTGGTGGTAACCGCATAGATAATCTTATTCTTGGGGAAAATAGTGTTGGCGATGCGCTGCGACTTAACCCGCTCAGGATCCAATGTGAGAACCACCAGCCCTTCTTTAATTTCATCAATCGGCAACAAGGAATTACTTTCGACATAGTCCTTTTTTAAATTTTTAAGCAAATCCATCGGCCGAATCCGATCCTTTTTAAAAGGCTCGTACCGGACCGAAAAAAATGAAGAAAGCGCTTTGCCGATGATCGGCAAACCAATCTGGAATTCGTCGAGCAACACATCTTCCAGATCACACCCTTTTTTTCGCGCCGAACGCGTCGCTAACTCAAACTCGGCGGCAGAAATCACCGCATCGAAAATCAAATAATCGTATTTCGATTTAAGTAGCTGAACAGGCTTCTGGCGCTGTTTAAATATAATTGCAAGAGTCTTACAGATCTCAATCATACCTTCAACAGCAGTTGCTACCGGGAATGGCTGGTTACTCCTGTTATTAATGGCCTGGACCACACCCAACAGTTCCTGATTATCTGCATTCAGGATCGGCGCCACCACCATCTGTTTAGTTCGATACCCGGTACGCTTATCAACTTCATGCGAAAAGACAAGCATTGGATTGATTTGTTTTAACTCGCTCTTATTGTAAACATCCTCAATATTGATGACTTGCTTCTGCAAACCCGAAAAACCAACAATGCTGTTTTCTGCCACCGGCAATCTCAGGTCCTGGAAAGAATCAAATCCAGTTTTAACCCGGGAAGTAAAAAAAGACTTATCGTCGCTCAACGCATAGACAGTCAATCGATCCGCATTGAACAATGTACAGATATCCTTGCTAACTTCCAGCATGATTTCGTCGATATCATTGGCAGTGTTTATTTTGTTAATAACCATCTGCAAATTTTTAGCAAAATTCAATTCGTTACTGATATCAGTCGCATTCGTTTGTTTGCGTGGTGTCGTTACAGTTGTATTCATGGTATCGGTTCTCCAGAATTTCCTAGAATTCGAATAATTGATCGTTCTCAAGCCGGCGCGGACTATATCTTCCTATGCATTGCTGTATTTCGCGCATAATGGCATCTGCTTCACTGGGTTTCAGGTGTGTAATAAATATTTCCGCAGTCTGTTCAAGTTTTTCCAATTCTTCCGCCAATAAACTGGGGCACAGATGTTTAGACCTGATTGCAATATCCCTCTTCTTATTGCAGAAAGCTGATTCAATGATTAAATACTTGAGGTTCTCAATTTTATTAACGGCTGTCCAGAGCGCATCATTAGTCGTTGTATCGCCGGTAAATACAAGACTCCCACGACCGGAATCCAATTGATAACCAACAGCCGGAATCACATGATTCGCAGGCAACGGTGTGATTTTTCGTCCATTCAACTCAATTGTATGACCGAGTGATAAAGCTTCGTAACGCATGTAGGGCAAGTTATTATCTGGAATTTTGGTGAAATCCGGCCAAATCTGCCAATTAAACAAGTGCGCCTGCAATATATCCAATGTCGCTTGTATCGCATGGATGGTTAGGGGTTTGGTACGTATAGAACCAACAGTATCGACTAGAAAAGGAATAAAAGCCACATGATCCAAGTGGGCATGGGTGACAAAGATATGATCAATTTTGACCATCTCCGCAACACCCAGACTTCCCACACCCGTTCCTGCATCAATCAAAACATCATCATCCAGCAGCATAGCGGTGGTCTGTGCGCCGCCTCCAATCCCTCCGCTACACCCCAAGACTCTGAGTTTCAATAGATTTACCTCAGCAATTCATTATTTGATCAATAACACAGGAATATTTGATAATTGCATTACTTTGTTGGTTACTGACCCAAGCAACAAGCCGCTTAGGCCTCCCTTTCCACGCGGCCCCATGATGATTTGATCGTATTGTTTTTCAGTAGCGAAGCGAACGATCATTTCAGCGGGATCACCGACAATAATATGATACTGGTAAGAAATCCCAGCTTGATCAAGTAAATCGCGAGTATTTTGCAGGCTTTTTAAGGCTTCTTCCTGATGGTATTGCTTAATGTCCGCCTGATTAATAAACAATGAAACATTTCCATCCAGCGGATATTGCACATTCAACAAGTGAAACTCCGGTTTTTCCTTGTACCAATCCAGTAATTGAATAAAGTCAGCCACTGTTTTACTAGAATTCTCAGAACCATCTACGGGTAGCAGGATTTTTAACATGATCAGTCTCTCAATTTTTTATACGGAAGTTAATGTTTGGAAATCTTTTCATCGGCCAAATCTTCCAATGGTTTGGGTTTAGCTGGTTTCCGGGCAGCCAACACTTTCCCCGTCACAATTATCAATACAGCAGCAGCGGCCGGTGCGATCCACTGTAAATACTTCGCCTGCGTACTGACCCACTCCTTCGTGACTACATCAGTAACAACCATGTCACCAGCAATCCATCCCAACAGTCCAGCACCAATGGCAATCGTTACCGGATAACGATCCATGACCTTCATCACCAATTGACTGCCCCACACAATGATAGGCACACTAATCACCAAACCGAAAATCACCAGCCCAATATCGTCCTTAGCCGCCCCAGCGATAGCAATCACATTATCAAGACTCATCACAGCATCCGCCACAATAATCGTTTTGATAGCACCCACTAAGGTCGTACTGGCATCGATTTCGTGCGCCCCTTCCGGTTCCGGTTGCAGTAATTTGACACCGATCCATATCAATAAAGCCGCGCCGACAATCTTTAAGTAAGGGATAGCCAGCAGACTCAACGCAAAAAAGATCAGCACCACACGTAAAATAATGGCACCAAAAACACCCCAGAAAATGCCAAGCTTGCGTTGTTTCTCAGGCAGGCGCCGACAGGCAAGCGCAATCACGACGGCATTATCGCCACCCAACACAATATCAATCGCAATGATCTGCATGACTGCAATCCAGAATTGCGGACTATCAAAATCCATTTATTTTCCCTAAGAGAATTTCAATCCAATAAAAAGTGACCACGGCATTTTCTATACCTTGTCTTGCACGCCTATGAACTTCAAAAGCTCATCTTTCTGTTGCAAGGTATCTCTATACCCCAATTCAATCAACTCTCGGCAAAAAGGGGCTTCAAACAACACGTAACTTAATAAAGTTGAGCCATTGGGGCCCATTGCACCAATCGCACGATACAGATAACGCATGATCCACGGTAAGGTATGCGTATATTTTTGCGCGATTTCGTTAATGCCTTCGCTGGGCGATATCATCATCGCTTCAACAGGACGCAACGATATATTTTTTGCTTTAAATACTTCAGGAGGAATCAGTTTGAGTGTTTCATTAATTCGCAACAAACGTTCCAGATCTACATCCAAGCTATCAACAAATATACTATTTAGCGCATGCCCTGCAATCTGCGCAAAGGGGGGGTAACTCGAAGCGCTCACGCGTTCAGGTTCGTCAGTAACAGCTTTGCGTACACCAATAATCAGCACCTTATCTGCCCCCAAATGCAGTGCCGGGCTGATGGGCGCCATCTGACGCATTGAGCCATCACCGAAGTATTCGCGGTTCAGTTTCACGGAGGGAAAAATAAACGGTATTGACGAAGAAGCCATCAAATGCTCGACACCAATGTCAACAGGAACACCTAATCTTTGCGCCCTTTTCCACGGCGTCACTTCCCTGGCTGCCTGATAAAAGGTAACCGATTGCCCCGACGTATAGCCCCATGCGGTTAGTCCCAGCGCATGCAACGCTCCAGAACGGATAGAATATTGAATAGAGCGAAACGGAAAGCGATTTTTTAATAAAGCTTCTAAGGGTGCGTTGTCCAGGAGGGAAATCGCATTATGTTGACTATATTCATTCGATACTAAAGAAAGCAGACAGCGTAAAGTGTTATGCATGACGCCCATAAAATCTGAGCGATAAATCTGATTGACATGAAAATTCGACCAAACAGCTTCAAGTTGCTCCACGCCCTCAGCAAAATTGCTCGCTGAAACTGCAATGCTGGTTGCATTAATGGCGCCCGCGGAAGTTCCACAAATGACAGGAAAAGGATTGCGTGTCTTATCGGGCAATAGCTCAGCAATGGCACGCAATACGCCCACTTGATATGCAGCACGTGCCCCACCCCCGGTTAGAACAAGTCCAACCTTAGGCGTGACTAAATCTGTTTTCTGTTCATGCACGAACTGCAAACTCTGATTTCACCTTCTCCAGCGCATCCCGCAAGGTCTCTTCAGGTAGCTTATTTAAAGAATTTGATAAAACCTTAGCTGCTTGACAGGCCGAATCCGGCAATAAGGTACTATCCAGATTAGCCACAAATATGGCTGCAGCTCCTGTGGTATCCAACAGGCATTGACGTTCATTCATTAATATCTCCATCTCTCCACGTAACATGAAAACTTCTTGTTCTCTCAGTATAGTATTAGGCATATGATTAA
>NZ_JAKFWH010000077.1 GCF_021731985.1 Nitrosomonas sp. | reverse complement strand
GGCAGTGGATAGAATTTACCTTTTCCTTCACATGTTCTCATAAAACTATTTTGAACAACACCTTTTCCAGGAAAAAATACACTTTTTTGCCCTTGCTGCAATATTGCTGTCGCTATTTTTAATAAATCGGATTAGGCTCATAATTTAAAAGGCTATCTTGACTGCCTTTCATGTGTTGCATGAAATGATTGTGGCTGGATCAACGGCACAATGTTCAACAAGATTAATTTAGAGAAAAGTGTAAGTAGAACTGTTAATAACCCAGAGTCGTTACTCTAGACAAAATAGCTTTTACAAAGAATGGGGCCTTCAGCCTGGTTTTTAAGAATCTCTAAACGAATGGGTTGTAGGGTGGACCTGGTACAAGATAATACGTTAGCAAACTCAGTTGCAGCTATTGTAGGGAGATTCTGATGAAATTTACTTCGCTGACACAGCGTTTTGCTGTTTGGTTTACATTGGTTTCTTTATTGCCAATATTGGTCATTGGTAATAGTTTATTGCATACCTTTGAAAAGGAAATAAAAAACTCCGCTATTCGAAATGTTTCTTCTATTGCCGATAAAAAAATTGAGCAGATTGACAGTTACCTGCAGGAACGTTTACTCGATTCAAGTTTAATCCGTGACGCCAGCACAACCCATGAAGCCATTATTGAATTTTCCAGAATATTTGAACAAAGTGGAATAGAATCAGATGACTACCAGCAGATGGACGCCAGTTACCGTGAGAATTTCAGACGCTTTGTTGAGGATGCGAAATATTATGATCTGTTTTTGATTTCTACCAATGGTACGATCATCTATTCCCAAACGCATGAGTCTGATTTTGCAACTAATTTATTCACAGGACCCTATCGCGATACAGGGTTAGGCAAAGTTACTCGCCATGCCTTGGATAATTTAGAAAGCAGCATCTCTGACTTTGAACAATACGCACCTTCAAAAGATGCAATTGCTGCATTCGTGGCGACTCCAATTATATTAAATGGAGAAATTAAAGGTGTCATCGCCCTGCAAATCTATAGTCAACGTGTATTTGCCGTACTATCGAATAACATTGGACTTGGAGATAGTGGCGAAACGGTTGTGGCACGTCTCGAAGATGATCAAACTGCATTGGTGATGGCTCCCCTGAAATATGATCCTGAAGCTGCATTAAAACGCAAAATTCCTCTTAATACCCCTCCTTCTTCGGAAGCCATGCAGAAAGCTCTAAAGGGTGATTCTGGAGGGGCACTGACGGTTGATTATCGTGGCAAGGAAGTGGTTGCTGCATGGCGCTACCTGCCTCGCATGAAGTGGGGCATAGTAGTGCAGATCGATGTGGATGAAGCATTTGCTTCTGTGTACAAACTGCATTATGTCGGCTTAATGATCCTGGTTATGACATTACTTGCCGCTCTATTGGGCGCTATTCTGTTTAATCGTCGTGTTGTGGATCCTTTAAAACATTTGAATCGAAGCGCTTTGGAAATCTCGGCAGGTAATTTACATCAACGTGTTGCTATCGAAGGCTGGGATGAAATGCAGCAGCTGGCGCATACTTTTAACAATATGGTGGAACGACTGAATGCTAGCAACCAGGAACGAAATAAAGCCGAAGAAAATCTGCTACAACTGAATCAAGAATTAGAGCATAGAGTAGCGACACGTACCGCCGATCTGCAACGTGCGAATGTGTCTTTGGCTATTAAAGAAGAAGAAATGCGCTCTGTTGTAGAGCACATGGTCGACTGCGTAGTGACTACCGATGAGAAGGGCGTGATTCTTTCCGCCAACCCGGTGATGGAAAAACTATTCGGTTATAGTCATGATGAAATGATCGGGCAAAATGTATCTATCATTGTGCCCGAACCGGATCGTAGTAAACATGATGGTTATATGGAAAACTATTGTCGTACCGGGCATGGTCAGGAATATGTCGGTCGCTCTTATTCACCGGGCTCGCATAGTCATAGTATTGGTCTCGGTCGTGAAGTTGAAGGTGTCAGCAAGGATGGCGAACGTATCGAGTTATATCTGGCAGTCAGTGAATATTTTGTTGGCGGAAAACGGCATTTCACCGGTGTGATGCGTGATATTCGTGAGCATGCACGCATGATGAAAGACTTAAAGCAGGCCAGAATTGATGCTGAGCAGGCAAGCCGCGCCAAATCTGCTTTTCTTGCCGCCATGAGTCACGAGATTCGCACACCTATGAATGGTGTGATTGGCATGATTGATGTACTGCGGCAAACCAGTTTAAGTGGCTATCAAATGGAAATGGCCAATTTGATACGGGATTCTGCTTATGCTTTGCTTTCCATTATTGAAGACATCCTTGATTTCTCTAAAATTGAAGCAGGCAAGCTGGAAATAGAAAAAATTCCTATGCGATTGGCCAGTGTTGTGGAGAATGCTTGCGGCATGCTGGGGCACCTGGCGCTCACGAAGGGAGTGGAATTGACTTTGTTTATTGATCCGGTAATCCCAGAAAATGTATTGGGTGATCCATTACGACTTCGTCAGGTACTGGTTAATATTATCAATAATGCGATCAAGTTTTCCAATAATCAGGAGAAATCGGGTAAGGTTTCAGTGAGAGTATTACTAACCGAATCGAATCCTGATCAAGTAGTGATTACATTTCAGATAACCGATAATGGCATCGGTATGAATAAAGAAACGCAAGACAAGCTCTTTAAATCCTTCTCACAAGGTGATCCTTCAACGACGCGGCGCTTTGGAGGAACTGGACTTGGATTGGCGATTTCTCATCATCTGGCGGAATTGATGGATGCAGAAATAACGGTACAAAGCGAGCCTCAGCAAGGTTCCACATTTATCATACAAATGCCATTTAAGCCGTTGCCCGCGATAACCGTCTCGGATAGCAAGCTCGATGATCTCAGCGGTTTGACTTGTCTGATACTGGGTGACGACAATGGTATGAGTGATGATATGGCCATTTATTTGAAAAGTGCCGGAGCGATTGTTGAACAAGTATCCGATCTGAATACCGTCCGTCAACGCATTCAAAGTTTAGCGCCTGGCTTGTGGCTTGTTGTCATTGATGCTGGACAACAAACACCCTCTATTGAGGACTTGCGTGCTGCATTTACTGCTCGTTCGAGTGCAATAAAAAGTACTGCAAAGATTGAATCTGATGCGTTGCAGTCTGATATTGAGCCGCGGTTTATCGTTATCAAGCGTGGCCGTCGCCGGCAAGCACGAACTGAGGATATCGATATTGTCACACTGGATGGTGATGTAATGTATCGTCAATCCTTGCTTCGGGCGCTGGCCATTGCTGCTGGAAGAGCAGAAGTAAGCGTGGAAAGCGCGCTACCAAATAATTTGCTTAAATCGGGACCTGCGCCTGTTTCGCGCGAAGAAGCGCTGCAGCAAGGCAAACTAATATTGGTGGCGGAAGATAACGATATCAATCAGAAAGTGATTCGACAACAGCTTAACCTGCTCGGTTATGCGGGTGATATCGCAAACGACGGGCGTGAAGCATTAAAGCGCTTGCAAGACTGTGATTACGCTCTGCTGCTGACAGACTTGCATATGCCAGAAATGGATGGTTTCGAGTTGACAAAAGCGATTCGTTCCGGGGAAACAGACAAGCAACATATTCCTATTGTCGCGTTGACTGCGAATGCGCTGAAAGGTGAAAAGGAGCACTGTCTGAGCGCCGGGATGGATGATTATTTGAGCAAACCGGTACAGCTTGAAGACTTGCGCCTGACCTTGGAAAAATATCTAGCCAGCAGTAAACCGGCAGAAGAATCAGAGTCAGTTTCTCAGCTTTTGGTATCAACGAATGAAGCTGACTCAATTGTTGCTCCGGTCGATGTTCATGTTCTGGAAGAATTAATAGGCAATGACCCGGAAATGATCAAAGAAATGCTGTTGGATTTTCGCACCAGTTCAGAAAAAATAGCCACAGAACTGCATGATACTTACCAGGCTGGTCAATTTGCTGCTGTCGGCTTACTTGCACATAAGCTCAAATCATCAGCGCGCTCTATTGGCGCGCTTGCATTGGGTGAGTTGTGTGCGGAAATGGAACAAGCGGGTAAAAAGAATGACGCGGAAACATTGGCTGTATTACTGCCATCATTTGACGCGCAGTTAATGAGCGTCAAAACCTATCTGGATGCTATGTATGCAGAAGGATAAAAAGTATTCTGAAAATTAGATTATCCTGAAGTAAAACCAAGTAGTCAGGGTGGTGTGGACGGGGTTACTAAGCCATTTCGTACTCTGCTTTGCCATTCTTCCACCCAACGTGAAAAATCGGCGGGCAGTAATGGAACCGAAACAAAATTTCCTTGCGCATAATCACAGCCTGTTTGCCGCAATAGTTCCCAGTCGTTACGATCTTCAACCCCTTCTGCCACGACTTCCATACCCAGTTGTTTGGCCATTGATAAACTGGCGTCATAGATGGCGCGTAGCGTGTCATCCATCCATGCGCGATGAACAAATCCCTGATCAATCTTGAGTTCACTAAAAGGAATGTCGCGTAATTGGGCCATTGATGAATGCCCGGTACCAAAATCATCAATCGACAAATGAAAACGTTTGAGACGTAACCGAGTCAGAATCTCCAATGGGATTCGTGTATCAGACCCCATTAATTGACTTTCAGTGACTTCGAGTGTGATTTTTTGCGGCGGCAGGCCGTTCTCGGCAACCAGTTTCACCACGAGATCCTGAAAATCCAGCGATGCCAGATTATCCATTGAAACATTAATCGCTACGCGTAGTATCTGTCCATTCTGATGCCATATTTTTGCCTGAGCCAGAGATTGTCTCAGAACCAGGCCTGTCAAGTCATTAATCAGACCATGTTGTTCTGCAGTATGGATAAACCGGTCCGGCAGTATCAGGCCATCTTCTGGATGGTGCCAGCGTACCAGTGTTTCTACGCCGATTACGTCACCGGTGGCCACGGATACTTTAGGCTGGTAATAATTCACTAATTCATGATTGGAAATAGCCGATTGAATCTCTGCGGCGCCATAGATTTTTTTGTCGGATGGTTTAGCTGGAGAATAGGGTTCCCATTTTTGCAATAATTCAGATAACTTTTCTGGATTCACTGGCTTATGTAGATAACCAAGCATCGGAATTTTATGCGCATGAACCAGTTTCTCCGCGGTTTTTAGCATGCGCTCATCTTCACCGCTAACCAATACAAGATTGCCATGGTAATTCCGGTCAACCAAGTAACGTACAAACTCAATCCCATCCATATCCGGCATATTCAGATCAAGCAGAATTAAATCCGGGCAGGTATCGGCATGATCGATTCTTTTGAGTGCGTCGTGTCCATTGTCGCATGTGCTGACAGTGGTATAACCTTTTTTGGCGAGCATTCGTGTCAGGAGCTTGAGCATAAAGGTGTCGTCATCAAGGATGAGTATCTTAATATCTGAGGCGCTCTGCATGACTTGCCTTTTCTTTGAATATTAAGGTAGGAATAAAGAAAATTGTATGATTCTTCATGCTATGAATCATACACTGTGTTTCTACTATGATGATAGTGATTGCTCGATCCTAATATGTCCGCAGGATTTGATAGTAGCCTCGATGAGATGGCAGAAGTATGACTGAGCAGGTAATGTGAATTTAATCATCAATCAATATATGCCCAAAAATAGCGAATACTCCAATGGCAATGCCGGTGACAAACTGTGCATGCACTAAGTGAGAAAATTTCTTGAGCTCATCGGGTGTGTAGCGCCAAGTTAAAAACAGGCCGAAAAGTCCCTGCCAGATAACCAGCGCCAATAAAGCTGGAAAGAAAAGAATATGACTGTAACGGGAAAATCCCATTAGCGAGATATGCAGCAGGATAATAGCAATGGCTGCGATGCCGAAATAGATGTGCGTGCGATTCATCCAGGTTAACAGGCGATTCAATTGAGATGAATCGATTGGGGAAGTATAGTCCGGGAGCAGGCGCTGTGCCAATTTTCCTTGCCCCAGCAGCAATTTCAGCAAGGTACGGAAATAAATAAATACCAGCATCGCCAAACCAATTTTTCCAAAACCCTCACCCATCTCGGTTAGAAATGTCTCCCGTTCTTCAGGAATCGGGTGAACTGAGTAGGCATAAATAAAATACGCCAATGAAACCAGTGCAATCACAAAGGTATAAATTAGAATACTTCTGATATTTTTAAGAGATTGCTGCATGGTATTGATCAGTGCGCTTGGTAACCCATGACTTTAATGATTTTCCACTCAAAATCATGAACATGAGCATCTTCACTGGCTAATGGCATGGAAAGGGCGCCTTTCGATAAAGGGGGCAGATCCAGATTAATTTGATGTGTTTTTGGGTCGTGCGACATGTTCGCGTGCATATCCATGTGATGATGCCCGTGGATCGGTGTCATGCTGACAATCAATTGCGTTACATGGTAATTTTCATTGCCATTGTAAATAGTGCCACTAAAAATCCCCCAACCGAATCCGGCGTCAATTTTCAGTTTCTGGATTGCTTCATCCGGTAGTTCAATCCACTTGGATGGATGTTTGTGACAAGTGCTTTCGTTCTTGCCGGATTGTACTGAACTGGATTGATGAATACATGGGTTTGCATTCGACGGAGATTGATCGGCGCTAACACTCTGTGCAACCAGGAGTATTGCCAGCAATGTTTCTGCGCAAATAAGCTTGAAAAATTTTGAATGTATAGCAGCTATCTTAGCCATCCGGTGCCTTTTATTGAATATCAGTATCTTAGGGAGAGAGCAGTCGAATTTGATTCTATCGATTCTTGCAATTGAATCCCCAATTGATGAATTTTCTTTGGTTGATTAGGATTGTTGATTCCAGTTTAGAGACCTAGTCCCGTCGTTTAATTCACCAGGGGCGATCATCATTGTTGATAAGAGTCTACCAAAAAAGAAACAGCCTCGTAAGGTGATACTGCGAGGTTGAGCAATTTGATCTGAGCTAGTACAGATTATTGGAGATAAAACTTGTAGTCATTTGGTAAATTAGTTGTTACCTTCCAAGCTAATGGGGTGTGATGTTACGCCCAAGCAAGCGCCGTGATAATTTTGGTATCCGCTTGTTGTTACGAAAATCATTCAGTGTCATTCCATTTTCATAAAGATTTAAAAATTTTTCACCGTTTGGTTCCATAATCTGTTCGCGTAAATAGCTTTCTTGAACAAACCCCAGTGCCAAGCTATTTTTCTGCGCTAAAACGTTATCGCTGTATACGATAGTAGTCAGTTTATTCAAGCCAACTCGATTGAAAGCATAATCGAGAACCAGCAATGTTGCCTCTAAACCATAGCTTTTATTATGGTGTTCAGGATTTGCAAAACCAATCAGAAACTCAGCACGCCGGTGATGGAATTGGATTTCGACAAGATTAGCAATACCGACAGGCTGATTAGTCGTTTTCTTGAAAATAATCCAATCAACCGATTTCAATTGACAGGGATGTTTCGCATTGGTTTCGCGCAACTTTATTGCCAAATCTTCAATGCGCTGATGACGAGGTATATAGTGATTATATTGTGTCATGAACGTGTTATTTTTATAACATTGATGCAGGTATTCTGCATCGTCTTCGCTGTATCGGCGAAGCGTGAGTTTCTCTCCGTCCAATGGTTCAATCCAAACCGGATCAATCTCCAAGTAATTCTGCGCTGCTTTATGAAAATCAGGGCGGAGTTGGATTGCACTATGAAAATGGGCTCTCGCCTCATCAAGCCTGCCTAAACTCTTGAGCGCTTGCCCGAGGTTATTGTGTGCCTCCGGATAGTTTTCTTGTAATTTGAGTGCCTGGCGATAATAAATGACCGCGTCTTCTGCCTGATTGAGTTTTTGCAGCGCATTTCCCAGATTGTTCAATGCATGAGCGTAAGTTGGGTGAATCTCAAGTGCTTTGCGGAAACTGATGACTGCTTCTTCCAATCGGTTTTGAGACAAATAAACATTGCCCAGAATATTATGTGCTTCAGCACGATTCGCATCGAGTGCTAATGATCGATGGCAATAATGTATTGCTTCTTCGATACGATTTTGTTCCCACAATGCATTCCCATAGTTGCTATAAAAATCAGCGCGCGTTGGATCAATGTCAATCGCTTTAGAGAAATTATCATTAGCTGCCTGATAACGCCCTGTTTGCGCATAGATAATCGCAAGCAAATGCAATGCATCCGGGAGATTAGGAGCGATAGTGCAAATCTGCAGGCAATGCCTTTCTGCTTCCTGAAGCCTTCCTGCCTGATGACACTGAACAGCAGCTTGCAGTAGAGTAGACAATGAAATACCAGCGTTAGGTTTTGTCATCTCCTTCTCCATTTCGTGTTGTAAATTTTAAACCGGAGGGAGAAATTAATCACGTGTGGTTCGGACAGGTATAACAGAAGACCCCCGTTGATTGTTTGTTGGAATACGTACAACAATAGAATCTTTCAGGAGCCTGTCAGCTTAGTTTAAGTCTTTTAAACTTGGATTCCTATTAGATCTGCGTATATGGCGCCGCCAGTATAATCCATCATATTGAATTTTAATGTGGTTTGATCATTAATTCCTTCATAAGGATTACCATCCGTATCCATAATGACACCGCTGGCTATCTGGATGCTATAAGAAGTGTTAATAATCAGATCCGTTGTTGGATTGATGGTCACTGTACCATACCCATCAAACGTGACTTGATTGGTGTCATTAATGGCTATATTGCGTGTGTCTGATCCGTTGGAGATAATAATATGACCATTGCCCGCAACGACGTCCTCATCAAAGAACAAAAAAATATTGTTATCAATCCCGATGAATGACTCATCCCATGGATTGCTCCCCGTCAGGAGTGGATTAGAGGCCAAAGTTGTGAAGTTGAGCATGGTAGTATCACTGATACCCGCATAGGCATTGCCTGCTGTATCTGTAATAACGTCACTGCCCATCTGGATACTGTAGGTGGTGTTAGGGATCAAATCAGCTGTCGGATTGATAGTAATGGTATTACCCATTTTACTGTTACTAAAAGCAACCTGACTTGCATCATGAATGGCGATAGTACGTGTATCAAATCCGTTAGAGATGACAATATTGCCGCTGCCAGCCGCCACTTCTTCATCAAAGTATAATGTGATATTGTCATCAAGCTTTAAGGTTGAATCATCTTGTGGATTGCTCCATACCAGGAGTGGATTTGATGCGACGGATGTGTAATTGAGTGGAGTAGCATCGCTGGTACCGGTATAGGAATAGCCTGCTGTATCCCTGATGACGCCACTGGCAATCTGGACACTGTAGGTAGTATTCGGAATCAAGTCTTCCAGCGGATTGATGCTTACCGCGCGATGCGACTCATCGGAATAAGTGACTTGACTGACATCATTGATAGCGATAGTACGCGTATCCGAGCCATTAGAAATGATAATATTACCGCTACCCGCTACCACCTCTTCATCAAAGTACAGTTTAAGATTGTCATCAATTTTGAACTCCGGAGAGCCAGATAGCGCGGTGGAGCTGCCCCATGAGTTCCAAGTCAGTAGTGGATCGGAGGCGATCGTCGTATAATTGAGTGTGGTTTGATCGCTGATACCAGAAAAGGGGTTTCCTGCTGTATCCATAACGACACCATTGGTCATCGTAACATGGTACTTGGTGTTAGGAATCAAGTCCGTTGTCGGGTTGATTGTGACTGCACGATACTCTTCGTTGAACATAACTTGGCTGGCATCATTGATAGCGATAGTACGTGTGTCCGCACCATTAGAGATGACAATATCACCACTACCCGCCACCACTGCTTCATCAAAGTACAATACAAGAGTGTCATCAATTTTAATGACATCGTTCGTAAAACTGTAACTCGAGAAAAATTGACCATTCCATGCATAGGCATCAACAAGTATTGGTATTGTATTGTCAACTTGGGAAATGGAATTGATTACATTTCCAATTCCATTTCTTTTGCCGGATTCCTGATCGTTCTCTGTTGCTACACTCATGAAATGAATCTCCTAATGACAATAATCGTTAGCTAATAACAACAATCTCTGTATTTGCGTAAAAGGTATCAGAATTTCTAGCGCTACCAATTCATAAGAACAGCCATTAATTGCCCTCTTTATGATCCGGTGACTTTGCGGAGAGGATTTATATTCTGAAACAACAAGAAATCTGGTAATTCTGTGTGCAAGGTTCAAAAGACAATTTGACATATGAGACAACCGGTCGTATTATCTGTGCATGTCAAAATCAACCAAAAAAGAATTAAATAGAGAGAGCCTGCTAAACCAAGGCGTTACTCTATTCATGGGGCAAGGTTACCATGGCACCGGACTGCAAGAAATCCTGGATGCAGTGAATGTTCCGAAAGGTTCTTTTTATAATTATTTTGGCAGCAAAGAGGACTTTGGCGCCGATGTCATTCAGTACTACATTGATCCGTTTATTGCACAATTGGCAAGTTACTTGGATAACTCGGGTACAGATGCTCTCGGTGCAATCAAATGTTATTTTGATGAACTCATTATAGAACTTGAAAAGAATGCGTTTAAAGGGGGTTGTCTCTTAGGCAATCTGATGGGGGAAATCGGCGACACCAGCGAAGTTTGTCAGAAATCGCTGCAGTCCGCGGTCAATCGCTACCGGGATCTATTGCAACTTGGAATAGCGAAGGCGCAGCAACAAGGAACAGTGCGACAAGATAAATCAGCAGAAGAAATGGCTGATCTGCTCATAAATACCTGGCAAGGCGCTTTACTGCGGATGAAGATAGAAAAATCATCCGCTCCGGTCAAACAGTGTTGTCAGAATTTATTGGGCGATTATTTTAGACCTTAATTTTTTTACTGAGTAAAAATACGACTGGTCATATTTAATTAATTCTAACAGGTCATTGAAAAACGTTTTCGAGGTAGCCGATGCAAGGCAAAAACAGGCGAAAAAGCGCAGTTTATTCTTAATAAATGAGCATTTTGAGTCTGTTTTTAACACCGCAGCGGCAACGCAGATAGTTTTTCAACGGCCTGTTAAGGGAGGCGAAATGCCGAAATATATAATAGAACGTGAAATTCCTGGGGCCGGTTCACTAACACCGCAAGATTTACAAGCCATTTCTCAGAAATCGTGCAATGTGTTGAACAAAATGGGGCCAAGAATCCAATGGCTGGAAAGTTACGTGACGGATGACAAAGTTTATTGCATTTACATTGCACCCGACGAAGCGACTATCAGAACGCATGCCGAACAAGGTGGGTTTCCCGCTCAGCGTGTTTCTCGAATCAATTCTGTGATTGATCCAACCACTGCCGAGCAGGATTAGAGCACTTCTCTCGGTTATGAAAATTAAACACTGATATTAAAGGGGTAATATTCATGCAATCCTATACTGCCATCCGTTCCACGATTTTAGTTCTGACTCTGGTTGTCGCAAGTACCCTCGAATCGTATGCCGAGTCAGAAGCAATAACCGCAACCCAAAAACAGCAGGCTTCTACCGGGCATGGCGGTGGCCATAAGCATTATAAGGAATCCGAGATGGCGAATAAGCCAAGCCCGGATGGCCAGCTTGCGCCCAGGTTGCATAATTTAGGTACGCACACATTTTCAGTCAGCACCCGCAACCCGTTAGCACAGCAATACATCAATCAGGGACTCAATCTTGCTTACGCGTTCAACCATGCCGAGGCACGCCGCTCGTTCCGCGAGGCGGCGCGGTTGGACCCAGAACTTGCAATGGCTTATTGGGGGCAAGCACTGGTGCTGGGTCCCAACATCAATGCGATGATGGAACCGAACGAAGAGCCACAAGCTCTGGAGATCGTGCAGCAGGCCAAATCATTGATGGCGAATGCATTACCGAGGGAACAAGCACTTATTAGTGCCCTCGCGAAGCGATACTCGGGTCAGGCTGGACAAAGGGAGGCGAACAATAAGGCTTACGCGGAGGCGATGCGGGAAGTACATGAGCGTTTCCCAGACGACCCAGATATTGCAATGTTGTATGTGGAGTCCATGATGGATCTACGCCCCTGGGGTTACTGGATGCTTGATGGTCAGCCGTATGAAGGAACAGCCGAAATCGTCGCGCTCACCGAGGAAGTATTGCGGCGCAATCCGAAACATCCGGGTGCACTGCATATGTACATTCACCTGATAGAACCAACCAGTACACCCGAGCGCGCAGAGCAAGCAGCCGATACACTCTTGACACTGATGCCAACGGCGGGGCACATGATACACATGGCATCGCATATTTATCAGCGTGTAGGCCGTTACGCCGATTCTATGAAGAGCAACCAGCTGGCAATCGCCGCTGATGAAGATTACATCACGCAGTGTCACGCGCAAGGGTTATATCCGATGGTGTACTACCCGCACAACATCCATTTTCTTTGGTTCGCAGCGACCGTGGACGGTCAAAGCAAGATTGCCATCCAATCCGCACGAGAAGTTGCCAGTAAGATTAGCGATGAAGTGTTGAAGGCACTACCGTTGACAGCAGTTTTTCGCGTAACCCCTTATTGGGCCCTCGCAAGATTTGGGCACTGGAAGGAAATTCTTGCAGAACCCGCACCGCCATCGACCAATCTATTTTTGACGGGAAGCTGGCACTATGTTCGCGGCCTCGCATTTGTCGCAACAGAACAATTGCAACAAGCCGGGCAAGAACTGGAATCGCTACGCAAGATTATGGCCGATCCATTGCTGGATGGTCCTCTTCTTTCGAAAAATACCACAAAAACGGTACTGAGTGCTGCACCGGAAGTACTCGCGGGCGAGATTGCTGCTGCGCGTGGACAGTTCGATCAGGCCATTACACATCTGGAGAAAGCGGTTCGCCTGGAAGATGCGCTGGTGTATACAGAACCGTTAGAGTTTCACTTGCCGCCACGGTTGGCACTGGGTGCTATTCTGCTTAAATCAGGGCGGGCAGACGAAGCAGAGACGGTGTATTGGGAGGATCTGCGGCGGAATCGTAACAACGGATGGGCGCTTTACGGATTGCAGCAGGCTTTGCGTGCGCAAAAGAAAGATGAAAGGGTCATTACAGCGCGATTTGAACAAGCCTGGGCGCGTGCCGACGTAAAATTGAGTGCTTCTCGTTTTGGGCGCTAGTGAGAGTAAAACGCTGTGAATAAGGATCTCGGTGCGAATTCATTAAAAATGCTATGAATTTCTTGAGAAAAGCTTTTCTTCCAACGTCTTGCCGTGGCTTAACTGCCGGTATTGCCAGTGATTGGTTTGAATACACTGCATGAGTTGCAGATCCATGCTGGGTTGCAGGTCAGGGTTGTATTCCACGATAAATTCATTTTTTTGCGGGTTAGTGACTTGTAAGACGCCTTCTAAAACCATGAGTTTAGCAATTACCTCTGCTGCCGGACAATTTTCCATTTGCAGGGTAATGAATCGGGAAGCAGTCTGTTGCTGGTTAGCGCTTACTTTCTCGGTCTGCAACATGCCATTTTCCAGCAGCAAAATTTGCTGACACAACCGGTCAAGTTCGGCTAAATCGTGAGAACTGATGATGAAAGTTGTCGCGGACGATAGTTCTGCAATGATTGATCGCACGGTCCGGACGTTCATAGGATCCAGCCCAGCGGTGGGCTCATCGAGTAAAACGAGTGCTGGTTCGCCAATCAACGCTTGCGCGATCGCCACTCGTTTAGCCATGCCATGACTAAGTGCCAGAGGTTTTTCATGTGCAGCTTCTTTGAGTGCAAATATCTCTAACACCCGGCTGGCTTCCAGGTTTGCTTGTTGGCGAGTGAATCCCTGTAGCCGCGCATAAAAAACCAGTTGCTCTGTCAGCGTAAAGCTCGGGTCTAACCGGGCATCCTGGGGTAATGCCGAGACTTTGCCAATGAGTTGTGTTGCACCGGGCGGGTGACCAAACACCCGGACAGTGCCGGAAGCAGGGTGTAGAAAACCAGACAAGATACTCAGCAAGGTGGTTTTTCCGGCGCCATTCGGACCTACCAAACCGATAGGCTCACCCGCATCCAGTTCAAAACTGACCTGATTAAGTGCGACTTTGCCAGAATAAATGTGGCTAAGCTGTTGGCACTGAATAATTGGCGAACTCACAGTGCCTGCCTCGCCATAATCCAACGCCCCAAGATTAGCAAGATCAGGCTTTGCAGGAGGGGAATATAAGCCAATGACAGCGTGCGCCATCCGGACAGTTGCGCCATATCAGATAATTGATAGCCGGGGATCAGGCATTTAAGAAAAGCCAGTACGGGGAGATAATAAGCTAAACTGCTGATAATCCCGGCCAGAAACATCCAGATCAGAATAGCCCAGAGGGTGGCTTGCCGGGCAGATTTAACCTTGGCGGATAAAGCGGCCATCATGGCTGTGAAGGGTAGAACGACCAAGATTAAATTAACGATTAAGATGGGCAAGTCCGGTATTGCAAAAGAAAGAAGCGATGGATCACGGGTCAGGGTCAACCCCAAGGTGCTGAAGGCGGCGGCACTAATCCACAGTGCCTGAATCACCATAGCGCCTATAAACCGGCCAAAGAATACACTGTTGCGGCTGCTGCGTATGACAATGAAACGTAACGTGCCGCGCTCACGATCGGAACAGGTTTGATCGGCTGTAAGCATAATGCTCAACATCGGGAAAATCATCAGCGCAAAATGCCAAAATACGCCGAATTCAGGAATGGGCCAATGCTGGATTGCGCCAAAGCCAATCAACTCAAAAATACTGAGTTCTGCCTGTAACCCCTTTTCCTGCACCAGCAGCTCAGCGGCAAATCGAAGCGGATAAAGCAGAATAAAATACCAAATGACCGCAAAGGTCACTAGAGACAGTATGCCTTTTCGGGTCGCAAAGCATCTCTTGAGTTCAAACGCGCTGAAGAGTAAAAGATGATTGAAGAAACCGGGTTGCATTGTTTTGCTGGAATTTGTTTTTATCGGTAATTCTGAACATTTTACCTGTATTACGCATGTCAGCCGTAAATTAACCGAAGCGAAGCACTTTCCTAGAACGAGTGCTATACCCGTCTTGACAATAGATACGTGTTTGTCCGCACTAATCCATGTCCATTCATGAGATACTTAATTCCACTATCTGACAGTCACAATCATCAATTAAACGAGGAAAATCTATGACCACTCCCTATATGTATAAAACATCCATACCCGTTTTCAAACAGTTGCTGAACAGCTTAAGCGCCATTTTGACGAAAGCCGAAGCCTATGCCGCCGAGAAAAAATTTGAACCGGCAGTATTACTGAACACTCGATTGTATCCGGATATGTTTTCGTTGATCCGCCAAGTGCAAGTTGCCGCCGATTTTGCCAAGAGTGTATCAGCGCGGCTGGCAGGTGTTGAAGTGCCGGTGTATGAAGACAACGAACAGACCTTCGCCGATTTACAGTCACGAATCAGCAAGACTTTATCATTTATCGAGAGCCTGACCCCCGAGCAATTTGAAGGCAGCGAAACGCGTGAAGTCGTGTTACGCCCGGGCACACCGAAAGAGAAAAAGCTAGTTGGCCACAACTACCTGATCAATTATGGGCTGCCGCAATTTTTCTTCCACGTTACCACCGCCTATGCGATTTTGCGGTCCAATGGGCTGGAAGTTGGCAAAGGCGATTTTATGGGCACCTTTTAGGCTCTGTTGTAATTATTTGTTGGTGTCGAACAGACAAATGTCCATTATCTGAAACCACCGCCATGAAAACCGTCAACGCGGAACAAGCTGCAGAATCAATCTTTGCGCTTCTCAAAGCAAACCCGTGGCTGAATAAGCCTGGGCTAATGACAGAAAATGATTATCACGCGAAAGACGAGGCCATCCTGTTTTTGCAGCGGATGGCAATTCATGGCGTAAATGGCTTTGGTGATATCAGCGAACCTGCACAGCGGATAGCAAGCGGGTTTTTGCTGGATTTTATGAGCAAGTTGATGCAGCCTGAACATCTTTTAAACAGAAAGACCTGGCTTGTGGATGACTCGAAACCAATGGCTGATCAAGCTTTGCAGATCATCGCTGCCGAGCTCGTTGAAAATCATCTCCGGTCTCAAGATTTGCATTAATAGTTTGCCTTCTGGAGGGATCGATTAATACCTGGTTTCGCACCTGATCAAACAGCCACGCCAAATAATCTGCCTACTGCCGCAGTTAGCCCCATTGCAAGCGCGCCCCAGAATGTAACCCGGAGTGCACCGATAGAGATTGCCGCTCCTCCCGCACGTGCGGCAAGACCGCCTAAGATAGCCAAAAAAACGAGTGACGATACCGCAACAGCCGTTATCAGTTGCATGCCCGGCAAATTCCACGCAATCAATAATGGCAGTGCAGCGCCAATAGTGAATGTGCCCGCAGAAAAAAGTGCAGCCTGAATGGGGCGGGCTCTAACATTTTCAGCTAAACCTAATTCATCTCTTGCATGCGCTCCCAGTGCATCATGTGCCATTAGTTGCTCCGCCACTTGTTTGGCTAGATTTGGATCCAATCCTCGTTTTTCATAAATATTGGCAAGTTCTTTCAGCTCAAATTCGAAGTCATTCTTTAATGATTCTTTCTCAAGCTCAAGATCTGCTTTTTCTGTATCGGATTGAGAACTGACTGATACATACTCACCGGCAGCCATAGACATCGCGCCGGCAACCAAGCCAGCAACGCCAGCAAGAAGAATATCTGCATGTGCGGCCTGAGCCGATGCCACACCGATAATAAGGCTCGCCGTTGAAACGATACCATCATTGGCGCCGAGAACGGCAGCGCGTAACCAGCCGATGCGGTGTGATCGATGTATTTCATGGCGACTCATATTGTTTTCCCTCCGGTATTTTCAAGAGTGCTTTTGGACAAAGTATTCCTATCTATTATCTATATTGCCCGATTCTCGCTCATTCTTTGTTCCAACTTGCGATTCTCCGTGGTTTTGCAGCGGAGATAGGCGCAGGGCGTAGTGCGGAGCAAATTTATTGTACTTTCATGATCTTAATAAATACAAATGCTATATGCCGTTAGGTTTCAACTCACTTACTAAGTCTATCAAGAGTACTGTCACATATAATCATATGTTTATTCATTCATGGTAAAAGCATTAATTTTCTGCTAGCTTGTTAGTTACATGTATTTGTAGCTCCCCGTATTACTTGAGTGGGAGCGCACAACCAAACTCATCCAATGGTGTTCGGAAAAATGTTAAGAAATTCAATCTTTCACAGCGATATAGCAAATCGAATAAGTAGCGGCGAGAAAATGAATTTATTAGAGGTGCGATTTGAGTTTTAGAATTTTTCGCTTCCTAAGTTTTGAATCATTCGTAGATTTGGTTTTGAGAGAGCAGCTAGCATTTGTAACATACGACATGTGGCAAGATCCCTATGAGGGTTTTGTCATAAAAGCAATGCAAACAGATAAGGGACGAGCTGACATCATACAATGGTTTAAAAAAAATAATTTATCAAGCGATATGCCTCCCGATATGCGGTTAGGTATACTTGAAAAATATAGTAAAACAGTCCATTTACAGTCGTGGACTAAATGTGAAGAAACTGATGCTTTATGGAGAATCTACGCTTTCAATGGGAATTCAATTCGTATTGAGACAACTATTAAAAACCTTCAACGTATTAATAATATTGATTTCTTTTCAGTAGAGTACAAATCAATGAGTCTAGAACGTGAGCTTAAGAGTATATTTACTGGAAATAAAATTCAAATTCAAAAAGCATTTTCGTGGAAGAGGAAAGCATTCTCACACGAGGAAGAATTTAGACTAATTTCAAATATCGATCATGAATACTTGCCAGAACAGCAAATAAATCAACAATCCCAAATTACTCCTGATGACATGTTAAGAGCTTTGCAAGTATTCCTTGAAAAAGGCGAAATAACACGACAAGAGTATGAAAGTGGCGTTGCAAATATTAATTTGCCTTCCAAGCCCAATATTAAGCAAGTTAAACACATATCATTTTCTCATATTCCCAATTTTATCGAATCGGTAATGGTGCATCCGACTGCTTCGGATTGGTTTGCCGAGACAGTCGAGCGCTTTTGCAAGAACTATCATATAAAGTTTCTAGGAAAATCAAATTTGTATAAGTTTAATCATCGATAGGTAAAGGATAGATAAGAAACAATAACCACTTTTTTTGCGTACCAGTCCAGTAGGGCGCAATTGTTATTGCGCCGGATGATAGTCTTGGTGTAATGCACTTCGCTTATTGACACCCTACCTCATGGATGAGTGAGTGTTCATTAAGCGTTATGTGCTTGAGCGGGTTGTTTTATCTGAGGTTAAGCAGGAAACCCCAGTTCTTGATGCAGTTTCCAAATCATTTTTTGTTCGTGCGGCGTGTTGTTTAGAACTTTGAATTTTTAGAGGTGCCCATAAGGAATCTCTGAATAACTGTCATTTCGAGCAGAGCGAGAAATCTATATTGTTGATTGCCAAAGATTCCTCACTACGTTCGGAATGACAAAGGTGAGTTATTCAGAGATTCCATAAAGTAA
>NZ_JAKFWH010000093.1 GCF_021731985.1 Nitrosomonas sp. | reverse complement strand
AGAACAAGGTTCCTTTTGTGGCAGCCATCTCGCTCAGTGCCGAAGGCCGTCCCCTGTATATTAAAATGGCACCGGTTCCTGGTTTTACGCGCAAAGCGGTTTCCGACTGGGCTAACGCTAATCTCGCACCAGATTGTATAGTCACTTCCGATGGATTGGGCTGTTTTGCCGGGGTTACTGATGCAGGCTGCCAGCACCGGGCAATTATCGCGGACGGTCGCAAGCCTAAGGATTTGCCAGAATTCAACTGGATCAATACGGTTTTTGGCAACCTCAAAACCAGCCTGGGTGGCGCTTACCATGCATTCGATTTCGCCAAATACGGAACCCGTTACCTCGGTGCGTTTGTTTACCGTTTCAACCGGCGCTTCCATCTTGAGATGCTTCCTCTACGTCTGTTCGTCGCTGCAGCCACTATCGGGCCTCGCCCGGCACGTTGGCTTCGGCAAGCTGAAGAATCTTTCTAATCAGGTAAGATCATGGTGTAATAGACAAAGCTGATTTACTCAATACTTTTGGTCATTGCTATTCTTTGGATGGAAAAAGACCGTATTTTATCTTATGGTTTTTATGTTTCTATCCTCTGCGCATCATGTATTATGAAATACTAAACCATCATTGATGGCATATTAATACTTAATAAGGAGTTATTATGAAGAAAATCAATTACATTCGACTCGGCACTTTAACAGTACTCATATCAGTCATGGGTTGTGCAGCCACCAGCAATTCTAATAATCCCTTGAGCACGGTAGACCGCGGCTTGTCAACGATAGAAAGTGCAGCGCAAAGTAGCAGGCAAGTACTTGATGCGGGTACGGCAGCTGCTAGTACAACGAGTATTAACCAAATTGGTCTGGTTGATATTCTGGTTCACCGGTTAAACATATCACCCCAACAAGCATTAGGGGGAGCCGGAGCGATTTTTCAGATGGCTCAGGGGAGTATGAATCCGCAAGCATTTGCTACCTTATCGAAATCCGTTCCCGGAATGGATAGTATGTTGAATGCAGCTCCCGCCATGTCGAATTTATCAGGTGGTTTATCTTCCCTAATGGGAGATAAAAATAATAAGCTGGGCAACGTGACTGCACTCGCCGCATCATTCCAGCAATTGAATCTTTCTCCTGACATGGTGAGCCAATTTATTCCCATCGTAACCAATTACGTCAGTAAAACCAGCGGACAAGCAACGGCTAATCTGTTTCAGTCCGCTTTAACCGCACGTTGAGTGCTTGGAAAGCATTTGTTTAGTAAAGAAATAAAAAAAGCAAACCAATCGAAATATTGGTTTGCTCTCTTATGGTATCGCCTCTGCGGTGCTGTAATACATAAAGTGAATGCCTTGGACAGCAGAATATTACCCGGTCGCAATGCGGAATCTACCGGGCCCCGTAAGGCTGAAGGCAATCGCGATTGCTCAGGCTAAACGATGGGCGTATCGGTTAGGCATTCTTCCATAATCACAGTTTGTGCTGTGATCAACTGAAACCGGGTGCATTACTAATGCTCCGCATCCTCGCTTATTATGGCAATTTATCAAGTTTATTTTTAACTAAATCATACAAGTAGGATTCAAATTCTTGCTTGAGTTCAGGATGTTGTAGTGCAAATTCAACGGTTGCCTGCAAATAACCTGATTTACTTCCGCAATCGAAACGCTTGCCATCAAACTCATAGCCCAATACTGTTTCTTCGTTTAACAGCTTCGCGATTGCATCGGTTAATTGAATTTCATTGCCCGCTCCGCGCTGTGTCTTTTCGAGCAGTTTAAAGATGCGCGGTGTCAGGATGTATCGGCCGACCACCGCCAAGTTGGAAGGTGCTTTATCTATGGCTGGTTTTTCAACAATTGCATTGACCTTTGACAAGCTATCAGAAATCGGTGAGCTGTCAATAATGCCATACCGGCTGACTGTCTCACGGGCGACTCGTTCGATTCCCAATATTGAACAATGATGTTGGCTATAAATATCAACCATTTGATTCAAACAACTTCTTTCATTGGTGCTGATCAAATCATCCGCCAGCAATACAGCAAAAGGCTCATCGCCTACAACGGATTGCGCACATAACACGGCATGCCCCAATCCGAGTGCCTCAGCTTGCCGGATATAGACGCAATCAATACGCGATGGCAGGATATTGCGAACAATGTTCAGCATTTCTTGCTTTCCGCTTGCTTCTAGCTCGGCTTCCAGTTCGTAGGCTTTATCAAAATGATCAGGTATTGAACTTTTGTTGCGTCCGATGATAAAAATTAACACATCAATTCCTGCCGCAACGGCTTCTTCTGCGGCAAACTGAATCAACGGTTTATCAACGATCGGCAGCATTTCCTTTGGATTGGCCTTGGTTGCGGGCAAGAAACGTGTTCCTAAACCGGCAACAGGAAAAACCGCTTTTCTTATCGCTTTCATTTCGAATTCTCCTTAGTATTTAGTACAGTAAATCAGACTCGATGAATTTGGAAGGCTGCCTCGATCAGCTTTGATAACCTTTGGGATTGGTACACTGCCAGTGCCAGCTGCTCGCACACATTTCTTCCAAGCCGAGTTTCGCTTTCCAATCCAGCAATGCAAAGGCGCGTTTCGGATCGGCATAGCAGGAGGCAATATCACCGGGACGTCTGGGTGCAATCCGATAGGGAATAGACCGCCCGCTCGCCTTCTCAAAAGCCTGCACCACATCCAGAACACTGTAACCCAGGCCAGTGCCTAGATTCACAATCAGGCACTGGCCTGATTTGTTAACTTGAGCGCTTTGTGACGCTTCCAGTGCTTCCAATGCCTTGAGATGACCATGTGCTAAATCGACAACATGGATGTAATCCCTGACCCCGGTTCCATCGGGGGTAGGATAATCGTTACCCCACACGCTCAAAGCTTCTCTTCTTCCCACAGCGACTTGCGCCACAAAAGGCATTAAATTATTCGGTATTCCTTGTGGATCCTCGCCGATCAATCCGCTGGCGTGTGCGCCTACCGGATTGAAGTAACGCAATATACTGATCCTAAGCGTGTTATCGCTATGATGAAGATCACGTAGTATTTCTTCGACCATAAGCTTGCTGCGGCCATACGGATTGGTTGGTGCTAGTGGATGATCCTCTGTCAGCGGCAACTGGACCGGATCACCATAAACAGTTGCAGAAGAGCTGAATACCAGCGTTTTAACATCGCATTCTTGCATTGCTTGCAACAGCCGCAACGTACCAACCACGTTATTATCGTAATAGGAAAGCGGTTGTGCAACCGATTCCCCAACTGCTTTAAGGCCAGCAAAGTGAATAACAGCATTGGCTTTGCATTTCTTTAAGGCGGCTACCAAGCTCGCATGATCGCGGCAATCGCCTTCAATCAATCCCATCTTTCTACCGCTAATTCGTTCAACTCGTGCCAGCGCTTCGGGATTGCTGTTGCAGAAATTATCAAATACCGTGATGTCAAAACCCGCGTTTAGCAGTTCAACGCAGGTATGCGATCCGATATATCCGGCACCACCAGTGACAAGAATCATGGTTATTAACCTCGACAATAGACAGATTTATCAACGGCATTGAAGACCACTGATGCTCTTTTCAGGGCTCTATTAAGCTAACTAAAATGTTGCTTAAAGCTTTTCACAAAATAATCAAGCGAATCTGGTGGCAAATGATTGATGCCTGCCGCAGCTTTGCGCCCTCCCCCTGTGTCAAATTGCAGACATAGCACATCGGCGCCTTGCGGATTTGCGAGGGAAGCTCGTACACTCACCGTATATTTTCCAGAGTGATTCGGCGTAACCACTGCATGCGCACGTTCAGGATTTTCGTTTGCCAATTTGTTGGCAAAGTTACCGGTTGCGCGCCTTGCCCAAGGCTCGTCTGGTAGTAAATAGGCTGCACAGCGGTCATCGCTCATTAATGGATGCAATAAGGCTGCCTGGCTCATGTCATCGTTAAATCCGGAAGCAAGCTGAGTAAATGCAGCCGACTCAGCAATAAAATCAAATGGGTTACTATACGACTCTAATTTCTTATAAAGCTCCGCTGGATGAAAGTGCAGATCAGACAAACTGTCACCGTAGCCGTTGTAATTCAGATACTCCCCCAAACGGGCGAGTTGTTCCGCTTGCGCTTCCGTTAACCCTGCCAAGTTCGCAAGCTGGTGGGCTTGTTTTACGAGATTATCACCAAAGGCGGCGGTAATTGCCCACAGATGAAACGCCCCTTTCAAGTACCGATCGACCAATAAACTGGTGCATGCTTCGGCCGATAAATCAATGTGTGGTGTCAGGTTGGGATGTTGCGGTATTTCTCCGGCATGGTGATGATCGAAATACTCAACAATTACCCCCATTTCCAGCAAACACATCAAACCTTTGCGATTGCTGTCTAAAGAAATATCGAGCACAGTAACTCGATCGCCTGCATTAGCTTCTACACGCTCGAGTAGCTTGATATCCCGCTTAACCCCGGTGATCAGACTGGCGCTTGCCGGATCAGCCAGCCTTAATTGATGTAGTGCACACAATCCGTCTGCGTCACCATTAAACACATAGTACTGATTCATATTATCATGATGAGTGATTTTTCAGCCAGAGAATGATTAATTCAGATTCTTCATCCAATTGAGAAAAAGAAACTATCAAGGCTGATTCAGCGCACCTTTGTTAGTCAGATAATTGATAATTTGCTCGACAGCCTGCTCTGGCGTTTTATCCATCGTATCAATGCGAATTTCTGCATTTTCTGGCACTTCATACGGCGAATCAATACCGGTAAAGTTTTTCAATTCCCCACGCCGCATTTTTTTATACAATCCCTTAGGGTCTCGCTCTTCTGCCACATGAATGGGTGTATCGATGAATATCTCAAAGAATTCCCCCTGCTCGACCAGTTCCCGTGCCATCCGCCGTTCAGAACGAAACGGTGAGATAAACGATACCAGTACAATTTGTCCTGCATCGACCATTAGCTTGGCGACCTCAGCGATACGGCGAATATTTTCAACCCGGTCGGCATCGGTAAAACCAAGATCCTTATTGAGACCATGACGTACATTGTCTCCATCCAGCAGATAGGTGTGCTTGCCCAATGAATAGAGTTTTTTCTCGACCAGATTGGCAATGGTTGATTTGCCGCTGCCCGACAATCCGGTAAACCAGAGGATGAGTGGCTTCTGCCCTTTAATGGCAGCATGCGCCTGCTTATTAATGTTGATGGCTTGCCAATGAATATTTTGCGACCGGCGTAAAGCAAAGTGTAGCATGCCCGCGCCAACCGTATTATTGGTCAGACGATCAATCATAATAAAGCCGCCCGTATCACGATCTTCTTTATACGGATCAAATGCGATCAACTGATCAGAACTCAAATTACAGATTCCGATTTCATTGAGTTCCAGCTTCGTAACCGCGACATGCTCGAGCGTATTGATGTTAACCTTATATTTCAGCAATGAAATGTTGGCCGTTACCGTTCTTGCGCCGATCTTCATTAAATACGGCCTTCCCGGCAACATGGGTTCGTCAGACATCCATACAACGGTTGCTTCGAATTGATCGGCCACACCCGGTGGCGAGTCGGTTGCTGCCAGAATATCGCCCCGGCTGATATCGATTTCATCAGTTAGCGTTAACGTGACAGATTGACCGGAAATAACGTGATCAAGATCGCCATCACTGGTTACGATCCGTGCCACCCGGCTCTCTCTACCAGACGGCAGAACTCGAACTGAATCGCCCGGTTTGATACTGCCACGCACAACGATACCAGAGTAACCTCGAAAATCCAGATTGGGACGATTTACCCACTGCACCGGCATGCGAAAGACCCCAGATTCATCAGCCACATCTTCCACTTGTATGTTTTCAAGGTGCCCCATCAATGTTTCCCCGTGATACCAAGGGGTATTCGTGCTCAGCTCAGTGATATTGTCGCCTTTCAGAGCGGACATCGGGATGGTCACAATATTTTGCAAACCGACTTCTTTTGCAAAAATTCGATACTCATTATCAATTCGGTTATAAATTTCTTCCGAGTACCCCACCATATCCAGCTTATTGATTGCCAGCACCACATGACGAATTCCGATTAACGAAACCAGATAGCTATGCCGCCGGGTTTGTGTCAATACCCCTTTACGGGCATCGATAAGAATAACCGCGACATCAGCCGTTGAAGCGCCGGTGATCATGTTGCGCGTATATTGTTCATGTCCTGGCGTATCCGCTACGATAAACTTCCGTTTATCCGTCGAAAAAAAGCGATAAGCCACATCAATGGTAATGCCCTGCTCACGCTCTGCCGAAAGTCCGTCCACCAGAAGCGCAAAATCCAGGTCACCAGCTTGTGTACCAACTTTCTTTGAATCAACTTCCAACTGAGCCAATTGGTCTTCAAATAACATTTTTGACTCATAAAGCAACCGCCCAATCAGTGTACTTTTTCCATCATCAACACTACCGCAGGTGATAAAACGAAGTAAACTCTTGTTTTCATGAGTTCTTAAATAGAGCTCGATATCCTCGGCAATCAAATTAGATACATGCGCCATTAGAAGTACCCCTCCTGTTTCTTTTTTTCCATTGAACCGGCAGAATCATGATCGATTAGACGACCTTGCCGTTCGGATGTTTTTGCAAGCAGCATTTCTTGAATGATTGCCGTCAAAGAATTCGCTTCACTCTCAATCGCTCCGGTTAATGGATAACAACCGAGTGTACGAAAACGCACTTTCTTCATCATCGGAACTTCATCTTTCTGCATCGGCAGACGATCGTCATCCACCATAATCAATGTGCCATCACGTTCTACGACGGGACGTTCCTTAGCAAAATATAATGGCACGATAGGGATATTATTCAAGTAGATGTACTGCCAGATGTCCAGCTCAGTCCAGTTTGAAAGCGGAAATACCCGAATACTTTCACCTTTATTTTTGCGCGTGTTATATAACCGCCAGAGTTCAGGGCGCTGCAACTTGGGGTCCCATCGGTGTTGTGCCGAACGGATAGAAAAAATACGCTCCTTGGCACGCGACTTTTCTTCGTCCCGGCGTGCGCCTCCAAATGCGACATCAAAACCGTATTTATCAAGCGCCTGTTTTAGGCCTTCCGTCTTCCAGATATCGGTATGAACCGCAGAACCATGGGTAAATGGATTAATTCCTTTTTCGACCCCGTGCGGATTAATGTGAACGATCAAATCAAGTCCGAGTTTCTTCACCATGACGTCACGAAACTCAATCATCTCTTTGAATTTCCATGTGGTATCAACATGCAGTAACGGGAAAGGCGGTTTCGAGGGATAAAACGCCTTCACTGCAAGATGCAGCATCACTGCACTATCCTTGCCGATAGAATAGAGCATTACCGGGTGTTCGCACTCAGCAACCACCTCCCGCATAATTTGAATACTCTCCGCTTCAAGGCGCTGTAAGTGTGTCAACATTGTCAATGGCTTCCTTCAATAATAAAACGTCGTAGCAGAGTCATATTAATACGGATATAGATTTTTCTTATTGTGAAATAAACTACTTTATCCCTACAATCTTAATTCTTCTTACCTTTAGGGAGATAATTTGCAGGCCTGCTGGCATGTTTATTTATGGCAGATTAGATGCGTACGTAATTTAGAGTATTCCGATTTTATAGTTCTTTTATAACAGTAAAAGAGCGAGGATTCACTGTAGCTTTCGTCAAAATCCTTTTGTTTATTCTAACAAGTATTGTATATGATTCTATCGACATTATCAGTGAACAAGAGCTTGTTGTCCAAAACAAAAGACTATCTGCACAGAGCAAATGCAATGAATTGCGATTGTCCAACAACAAATTATGAATAAATTTGCTCCGCGCGCCCTGCGGCAAGACCGCAGGGTATTACGGCACAGAAAACCAAAAACGACGCGCTACGCTAAAGTCAAAAACACAATCTATTCTGTCTTGGAATATACCTCCCACAGTCCAGCAGAAGGCCTTTTTCATCCGTAATATTACCCCAACATATTGATGTTATATATAATTCATATATTATTTCAATTCAATTTGACTATTCATAAATGCATCGGTGTCATCGCATCCCATTTAAAATAGCTAGCCAATCAGATAAAGCCATTTATATCGTCAACCGAATCAGGTATAATGCCGCGCTTTGGGTCGTTAGCTCAGCCGGTAGAGCAGCGGACTTTTAATCCGTTGGTCGCGAGTTCGAATCTCGCACGGCCTACCAAATAAATCAAGGGGTTAGTTAAACACTAACTCCTTTTTTCTTTTTGAACGTGACAAAAACGTGACAAGTTAACCACGTTCCCCCCACGTCCGCCCTCGATTCTAGCCGCTGCAACCCTCAAATGCTCGGTTGCATACTTGGCATAGCGATCCACCATAATCCTGGATTTCCAGCCACCTAAATCCTTCAGTTCATCGCAGCTCGTACCAGCCTGACGATGCCATGAAGCCCAAGTATGTCTAAGGTCATGAAACCGAAAATCACTTATTCCTGCTTTAGCCAATGCGGTATGCCATGCGCTGTTTGTGATTTCCCAACGAATCGGCGCACCAAAATAAGTAAAGCAAAACTGCGGATGCTTGCCGAGCTGTTTTTCAAGGACAATGACTGCATCAAGATTTAACGGCACACCCCTCGGTGTTCCATTCTTGGTTTGGTTAAGCCAGGCTGTTCTACGTTCCAGATCAACTCGATTCCATTCCAAACCAGTGATTTCCCTGGCACGGCATCCAGTTGCGAGAGCAAAACGGATCAAAGCTGCCAAATGTGGAGGACTAACCGCTATTAATCGATCAGCCTCTTCTCTTGTCAGCCATCTATCACGCTCTGTTTCACCCGCTAAAAAGCGAATTTTTGGCATCGCATCTATCCACTGCCATTCATCACGTGCCATACGTAACAAGCTACGTATTAGTGCCAAATAACGATTAACTGTAGCAGGTTTGTTTCCCTTTGCCAGTACACCCTGAATTACGGACCAAATCACATCACCAGTGATTTGGTCTAGTATTAGATGACCTAAAAAAGGATCAAGCTTGCGACAAATACGTTGAACATCTTTAAAACTGCGTAAATTCACTTTTATTGCGAGATACCGCACCACGGCTTCTTGCCATAAACGTTGGGGTCTGAATCCGAAATGATGTTCCCGAAATGCTTCTAGCCGGATTTTGGCTAACAGTGCTTCGGCATCTTGTCGGTTTTCAGTCCCAGAACTTTGGCGTATTCTTTTGCCGTTTGGGAGCTTTGTTGCAATCCACCAGAAGCGGGAATCTTGCCTTCGGTAGACACCTTCTTGGGTTTGGGCCATATTGCCTCCTTCTTAGCCCGCCCGTGCTCGCACTGCTTATATTCCTCTATCCAGATATCTAAATCAACTCTGTCATATAGACAGCGTCGCCCTAGTTTGACAAAAGGAATATCTAATTCACTTAGCAGAGTAACGCCGATACCAAGATAACTGGCTGCTTCTTGCTTGGATAAACAGCGAATTGCGGGCAATGGCAGACTTACCTTTTCCATTGTCTTTCTCCATCAAACGGTTATGTATATTCATACAGGACTAAACATGTTTTGTGATTGAATTCATACACATTGCACTTCAATAATTTCCGATACATTGCGATATTTATATAGCTAACTAATTTTTTTATAACAACAACAAAAAAATAATCGCCACTGAGAGCAAGATAATGATTGATGCCAGTAAATTAATAATGGCCGCTTGCCTAGAAATTCTGGTCAGCTCATAAATCTCCTGACCCTCTCTACTTTTTAGCTTTTCATCAATAAGCTGAATACAGCTCTCCAGGAACTGGTCTCGTGTTAATTGTGCGTTACTGATGGATGAATTAATCAGTGCATTCGATTTCTTAGTCGAAAATTCACGCCACCGATTAAAGTTCTCTTCCAATATCGCCTGGTAATTGCTTAGCAGCTCAGCATGGGCTTTTTCATTTTGTTCCAGCAATACTTCGTTGAGCGTATGCATCATCAACACCGGATCATCCTGTGACAGAACAATGCCGTGTTCTGACGCTATTCTTTCAATGAGCGCATCTAATTTGTCGGCATTCATGTTAGAACTGCAGCTACATTTTCAATGTTGGTAAAGAGCTGTCTTCGGATAATCGTTAACCTTTGGCGTACCATCACCGGTAACGCGCTATTTTTAAGCGCTTCATCAAAGGTAAATTTCGATTGCAGGATTTCACTTAAATCTTTGCCGAAAGTCTCAGGCTTGTAATGTGGAATTCGGATAATGGCGGATACTCGCGCTTTGTTATCCACATACGCTTTCATTTCCTCAAACTGCTTGCCATTCATGCTGATTTCTCCCCAGTAGGGATTTAACCAGACAACAAACAGTGCTTCCTTTGGAAATTGTTTAATCAGATGCACAAAACCATTCAATGTATCCAACAAAGCCTGACTACCCGTGATAACAGTATGTACAACCAGTTCATGCCCCATATCCAAGAGCAGGGCTGGTATCTGATTGCTGATGAGGTAATGCGACATGGGCACAAAGGTGCTGGCGCCATTGTCAATAATGACGTCATTGTCTGCTTTAGCTATCAATTCAATTAAGTCATCAAACTTTCTCGGATCAATCTCATCATTGTTCATTACATTAATCTGCTTAACATTGAGTTTTTTAAATCCATAAAAAGTGGCATTCACCGGATCGGTATCAATGCATAATGGATCGCCGCCTTTGGCAAACTTATGTTGTGCTAGCGTGGATGATATGAACGATTTGCCTACTCCGCCCTTCCCTTGCAAAATCATATGTATTTTAGCCATCAGACCAACTCCTCTTTTTCAGTTGCAGAATTAAAACGAAATCCTTCATGATTACTCCCAGCTGACTTTCCTTGATCAATGCGCGAATGCTGCTTTTTGTCCTCACCAATATGTCGATTGACCAGTGTTCTGAACCATTGATAAGAACATTTGATTTTTTCTTCCTGGTGCAAAATGTTCCAGATCTGGCGAATCGTCCAGCCATCCTTTAATGCCTGCTCGATATCAGGTTTCAACGCGATGAACGCCGGTAAAAATTGCTTACCGGTACTTTTGTTTCTATCCGCATAAAGTGCGATTCGATCTGATAAGGATTTAGTCATCACACAATTTCCACAAAAATATTTATCTTGGCGTACAAACAGTTTTTTGTTTTTTTGCTTTCCTTTCTGTTTCTTTTTGTTGCTTTCAGTATCAATTAATTGCTTATCCTTTCTTTTTGTTTCTAAGCGACTGTTATTTAGTTGAATAAAGCTTCTTTCATGTATTTTTATACTGTTTGAAATTATGATATAACGAAAATAAACTATTTGCAAACATCGATTATAGTGTTAGTATATTTCTTGAAACTCACAGAACCGGGCAAGATATGTGGAGATGGCCATCTCCACCACAACTTATTCGCACAGTGTGCTCAACGTTGATCTTGCTCTTCGAGGAAAACTGAAATGATTGACAAAAAGAACCCCAAGACAATCAAAAATGAAAGAAGAGATAAGAAGCTCAGGGTTCCTGTTTTGCCCATAGAAGAAACTGAAATAAAGAGTAAGGCGCAGGATGCAGGATTGCCCGTTGCCGAGTACCTGCGCAATCTGGGTCTGGGTTATCAGGTGCCCAGTGTTATAGATAACCGAGAAGTGGATGCTTTGTTAAAAATCAACGCGGATCTTGGCAGACTGGGTGGATTAATCAAACTTTGGCTCACCAACGACAAGCGTACAAAATATGTTGGCAAGTCACAATTACATATGACCTTGGACAGTATCCGGAATACCCAAAGCACGATGCTGGATGTCATTATGAAGCTTAAAAAATAACTTTCGGAATAATCCTATTTGACTTAAGCAGCTTAAATACGATGATCGCTAAAATCATACCCATCAAATCAGTGCGCAAAAGCAGCTTCTCTGTGCTGATACAGTATCTGACCGATCCTCAAGGCAAGAGTGAGCGTATCAGTCAGATCAAGGTATCAAACTGTTATTCAGACGATCAGATAGCTGCATTGATAGAGATACAAAACACACAGGAAATGAACACTCGCGCCAGATCAGACAAAACCTGCCATCTTGTGTTGAGTTTTCCTGAAGGAGAGCGTTTATCCCTTGCTGATCTGAATGCCATTGAAGAGCGGTTTTGCGATGCTTTGGGTTTTAATGGTCATCAACGTATCAGCGTAATCCACGATGATACCAATAACCTGCACATCCATATCGCAATCAACAAGATACATCCTAGAAACTTAACAATCCACAATCCTTATTATGATTACAAGAAAGTAGCCAAGCTCTGCGAACAGATCGAGCAAGAATATGGCTTAACAACAGTTAATCATGAAACCGTGAATGATAAAGCCTCCAGAGTAGCGCAAGAAATTGAAACCAGAACAGGGGTGGAGAGCTTGCTTGGCTGGATCAAGCGCGAGTGCCTGGATGAATTGAAGCAGTCGGACAACTGGCAGGATTTACATCAGGTTTTAGCTAGGCATGGCCTTGAAATCAAGGAGCGTGGCAACGGATTTGTATTGGTCGCCAACAATGGCGTGGCTGTTAAAGCCAGTTCAGTTGATCGCTCTTTATCCAAAGGGGATTTAACTCAAAAACTGGGTGCATTTGTACCTGTAGATAATTCTAAACAATCTTCACAACAAAACGCCAAACAATACCAGCCAAGACCATTGCAGAATCGAATCGATACTTCAGAGCTTTATGCGCGATACCAGCAAGAGCAGAATGATTCCGCCAGACAGCGAACTACTCAATGGGCCATGTTGCGACAAAGCAGAGATCAATTAATTGACCGCGCCAAACGAGAAGCGAAACTCAAGCGCAACATCATTAAAAGCATCAAAGCTGGGAGATTGGCTAAAAAAGCGCTGTATGCAACCGCTCATCACCAATTCAAAACAACGATAGCAGTCATTAAAAGCGATTACCAGCAAGCCTACAAGCACTCTAAAACCCGTCATTCCAGAATGGGGTGGTTGGACTGGCTAGCATTTGAGGCCAAGCTTGGTAAGACGCAAGCATTGGCTGTCTTGCGATCCAGAAGAGTGGGTCAATTTAAGGGTAACCAGATAACGGTTGAGCAAAGCCATGATGATTCCATCGCTAATAGCCACTTCAAGGATGGCTTCATTAAAGACAGTTTTGTTGAATCGATCACTAAAATCGGCACAGTTACTTATAAAGCAGGATCAACCACTATCCGCGATGACGGCAAACGGCTCATCGTTCTGCCGGATACATCGCAGGAAGTCTTGGTAGATATTTTGCAAGTCGCCATAAAGAAGTACGGCAGTCACTTGGCAATCAATGGCACTGAATCGTTTCGTCTTGGGATTGCTGAAGTGGCCGCACAAAACCAGATGCGCGTGACTTTTGATGACAAGCGGCTTGAACAATACCGTCAGCAATTAATGAAACAGCATGCTTTTAGTAGAACGCAATCGGCAGGTCAAAAACAATCCGTCACCTCCACCACCCGAAGGAGTCTTTAATTGCTCTAGCTCAGGCCTGAACTGACAGTTACTCGTTTTTTAGGGTCTGTCAGTTTAGATTCTAGCTAGCACAAAGTACAGATCAGTCGTTTGAATTTGTTGGCACGAGTATGCTCTTTTGATAATGTCACCTGAAATTCATTTGAGGCATAATCTCTAAGAAACTCATTTCTTTTCTCTAGATCACTAAAAAATCCGCATTGGTCAAGCTTAATCCAACACCAATCGTTGCAATCTGTACCGCTGCACCTGTGCCATTACCATTGGAATCATAATATAATGCGCCCGTAACATTGTTATAGATAATGTAATCATCCGCATCCATTGCTTGGGTACCAATCTTGAATCGACTAGCTGCCAATGTTCCAGTAGCCGTTAGCTTGGTAAATACTGCATTTTCTAATCTAATCGTGTCATCAACTACAACAAAATCTGCGATTGTGTCGATATTTCCTGAAGTAGTAAGATTGAAACTGTCTTTGCCAGCACCGCCAGTAAGTATGTCATTGCCCAACTTACCTTCCAATGTATCGTCTCCTACACCACCGCTTAACTGATTAGCAGAAGAGTTTCCAGTAATGGTGTTATTTAAATCATTGCCTATCCCATTAATAGCCAATGTTCCTGTCAACGTAAGGTTTTCTACATTAGCTGAAATCGTGTATGTAACGCTGCTGTTAATTTTATCAGTGCCCGCATTGACAGATTCAGTAACATTATCACCGGCATTGTCTACAGTATAGGTGTCGTTCCCTAATTCGCCAAGCAACCAATCGGTGCCAGTACCGCCATTGAGAGAATCGTCGCCATCACCGCCGTATAACGTGTCATTTCCACTACCACCATTTAACGTATCATTACCACCCAGACCATTAATGATGTCATTTGTAGCAAATCCGGTAATTGTATCAGCACCTGAAGTACCCGTAAGCAACTTCTCAGTTAAGGTGGTGCTGTTCCAAATCGTACCATCAGCAAATTCAACTGCATTTAACTGGTATTGATTTCCACCTAAGAAATGATTCTGCACTGTGAGTACTTCACCATTGCTTTGCAACGTCAACAGCAAATCATTGCCTGAGCGTCTCACCAAAACATCGCTGAAGCTTATACCCGTTGCAAACCGCAAAACATCATAGCGAGCTGAACTGGTATCATAATTGCTGATAGTGGTATTGCCATCTCCGGCTGCAAATAAATAAACATCGCTGCCTTCACCGCCTTCCATATAATCGTTAATCCCCAGGCCTCCATTGAGAATATCATCACCATAATCTCCATATAGTGAATCCTGACCATCCCCACCTAACAATGTATCATTGTCATGACCGCCATATAGCACGTCATTGCCAATATTCCCATTCAAGTGATCATTTCCCCAATAACCCGATAAAAAATCATCACCGCCCAATCCATCAATAGTATCGTTGGATGTATAACCGGTGATGTTGTCGTTACCCGCGGTGGCTTGCATAACCAACTGGTTGATCAATGCATTGCTCCAAATCGTGCCATCAGCAAATTCAACTGCATTCAACAAGTATTGATTATTGCTGTTAAAATGACTCTGCACCGTGATGGCCTCACCGGTGCTCTGCAGCGTCAATTTCAAATCATCGACTAAACGCGTCGCCAAAACACCCCCTGGACTAATGCCCGAAGCAAACCGCAAGATATCATGACGACCGACACTGATATCATAGTTACTGATCGTGGTATTGCCATCTCCAGCCGCAAACAAATAAATATCATTACCTTCACCGCCTAACATGAAATCGTCAGCCCCCAGCCCTCCATTCAATGTATCGTTGCCTGCATCTCCACGAAGATAATCCTGACCATCTCCCCCTAACAATGTATCGTTGCCATCCTCACCATATAGCCTGTCATTACCAGCATTTCCACTCAGATGATCATTTCCTCCCACACCCGATAAAATATCATCGCCTCCCAAGCCATCAATAGTATCGTCGGATGAAAAACCGCTGATGTTATCGTTACCCGTAGTGCCTTGAAGAATCATTTGTTTTATCAACGTACCGCTCCAGGTTGTGCCATCAGAAAATTCAATAGCATTCAACGAGTATTCATTCTCCCCGTAAAAATAGAGCTCCACTTCGATTACTTCGCCGGTGCTTTGATTCGTCAATAGCAGAGTACTGCCTGAGCGTCCCACTAGAACATTGCCTGGGCTAATACCCGAAGCAAACCGCAATACATCATAACGACCGACACTGATATCATAGTTACTGATCTTGGTATTGCCATCTCCAGCCGCAAACAAATAAATATCATTACCTTCACCGCCTGACATATAATCATTGGCCCCCAGACCTCCATTCAATGTATCGTTGCCTGCATCCCCATAAAGTTGATCCTGGCCATCCCCACCTAATAATGTGTCGTTACCTTCACCGCCAGACAAAGTATCATCACCGCCTAAACCATCAATAATGTCATTAGATGCAAAACCAGTGATGCTGTCGTTACCGGTTGTGCCCTGCATAGCCAATTGATTGATCAATGCATTGTTCCAGATCGTGCCATCTGCAAACTCAATTGCATTTAACGAGGCAAATTCGTTGTAAAAATGACTCTCTACTGTGATCACTTCACCGGTGCTTTGTAAAGTTAGTATCAAATGATCACCTGCGCGCTTCGCCAAAACACCGTTTGGGCTAATGCCCGATGCAAACCGCAAAACGTCATATCGGCCTACACTGGCATCATAATTTTGGATCTGGGTATTACCATCCCCGACTGCAAATAAATAAATATCATTGCCTTCACCGCCTACCATGACATCATAAGCTCCTAGGCCTCCATTGAGGGTATCATTGCCTGCGTTTCCATACAGTAAATCCTGACCATCTCCACCTAATAGAGTGTCGTTACCATCACCGCCATGCAGCGTGTCATTGCCAATATTTCCATTCAGGTGATCATTTCCACCAGCACCTGATAAAGTATCATCGCCGCCAAAGCCATCAATGATGTCATCAGATGCGTAACCGGTGATATTGTCATTAGCTGTGCTGCCTTGAAGAAGCATTTGTTGGATCAGCGCAGTATCCCAGGTCGTGCCATCAGCAAATTCAATCGCATGCAATGTGTATGCATTTGACCAGAAATAATGTAAGTTTACTTTGATCACTTCACCGGTACTTTGCACCGTCAACTGCAAATCATCGCCTGAGCGCCTCACTAAGACATCGCTTGGATTAATGCCCGATGCAAACTTTAAAACATCATGATATCCACTATTTCCATAATAATTATCATTCAAGATCGTGGTATTGCCATCACCGGCTGCAAACAAATAAACATCATTACCATCGCTGCCCGACATATAATCATCGGCCCCCAGACCTCCATTGAGGATATCATTGCCTGGTCCACCAATAAGATAGTCTTGACCGTCCCCGCCCAGTAGAATGTCGTTACCAAAACTGCCATCGAGCCTGTCATTCCCACCCAAACCACTAATAATGTCATCAGTGTCAAGTCCAGTAATATCGTCTGCTCCGGAAGTGCCAGTCAGCAATTTTGTTACTAAGTCCGCATTGCTCCAAATCGTACCATCTGCAAATTCAATCGCATTCAACAAGAAAATTCCGTTGGTAACAAAATGATTCTGCGCCGTGACCACTTCACCGGTGCTTTGCAGCGTTAGCTGCAAATCATAATCATAAGGACCTGAGCGCCCTACCATAACATCGCTTGGACTAATACCCGATGCAAAACGCAAAACATCATATCGGGCTGCACTGGTATCAAAATTGTTGATCGTGGTATTGCCATCTCCGGCTGCAAATAAATAAACATCGCTGCCTTCACCGCCTTCCATATAATCGCTGACTCCCAGGCCTCCATTGAGGATATCGTTACCTGCATTTCCATACAGTGAATCCTGGCCCTCTCCACCTAACAATGTATCGTTACCTTCACCGCCGGTAAGCGAGTCATTGCCAGTATTTCCGCTCAGATAATCATTCCCCCCAGCACCGGATAAAATATCATCACCGCCCAAGCCATCAACAGTGTCATCGGAGGCAAAACCAGCGATATTGTCATTGTCTGCAGTACTTTGTATGGCCATCTGCTTGATCATCGCACTACCCCAAAGGGTGCCGTTGCTGAATTCGATCGTATCCAATGCATAAATGCCGCCACCATCTTCATAAAAATGATTGGTAACATTAATCACTTTTCCAGTATCTTTTATCGTTAACAGCAGATTATTGGAATCCCGCCGAACAACCACATCGACAGGATTAATTCCTGGCATAAATCTCAGTACATCATTACTCGTTGAAGCAGTATCGCTATTATTGATTGAAATGTTCCCGTCCCCTATGGCATACCTATAGGTGTCGTTGCCGATATCTCCACTCAAATAATCATTTTCCCCACCGCCACCCCGCAAAACGTCATCACCATCGCCCCCCATCAGCAAGTCACGACCGCTTCCGCCATAAAGTGCGTCATTTCCGAGATTGCCATACAACGTATCATTACCCGCGCTACCATTAAGAACATCGTTACTAGCCAACCCATTGATATTGGTATTGCTTGCACTGCTAATGACAATGTCATCCGGCAATGCCTCTCTTTCAATAATGCTCACGCCTAAATCTTGCAGGATGCTCTGCGTTTGTGTACCTGCAGCGTTCTGATCAATCCAGTTGCGCAGCATATCCAGACCAGTCCAGCTATTTTCTTGTAATGTAGCTCCTGCGTATTTGTTCAATTCAATCAGATCGGCTAATGCAGCAGCAGGATTTGCGATCTTTTGATTGTCGAGTAACGTATTGAGCACGGAGAAATTCACAAACACTTGCCCGGATTCATTCGCATCCAACACAACTTCGTTTAAATACGGCGCAAGTCGCGTCTGCAACACCAAGCTGCCATAAACGGATTCTTTTAGCGTCTCATAGCTTTGCTGCATAAACTCAATTTGCTGAGTGGAGAGCGATACAAAAACTCTTT
>NZ_JAKFWH010000053.1 GCF_021731985.1 Nitrosomonas sp. | reverse complement strand
TAGGCTCACAAATCATCATCAAGTTACAAACCCTTGGGGCTTTCGTCGAAACAAACGACCGGATGCATCGGATCACAGGGCTCTTCATACAGGTCGAGAACATCTTCCATCGCCGCCACAAAGCCGGGGCTGACCTCTGGGATGCACCATTCCTGCTTTTGCCAGGGTTTAAGTGTGTTTTTTAAAAGCTAGCTCAGTTGACTCAATCAAGCTGTAAGCCATATGTGAAAATGCTTTCAGCCAATTTCGACTAATTTACCAGAATCTCACCTGACTGGTGATGATATGAGATTCTTTAAAAAACCCTTAATCTACAGGATTCTTGAGCGATTTAAGTGACCTCAACTGAGGGTCGGATTATGTCAAAACAAAGGCCAGATCGCTAGCCAGCGGCATTAGCAATGCGTTTCCACAAAACAATCTTTCAGGAATTCTACCAAGTAACATTTTGCAGAAAACGCTACCGTGACTTGAAATCCTCACAAAAAGGCCTGGACAGCTGTGCAATTATCATAATGAAAGAACTCACCAGGGAAAAATGCGCAATGATAAATTCTTATGGAGATTTTGTTCAGTAAGAAGCAAATTTGGAATACTAAAAACTTAAACCGAATCTGATCGTACAGATACCCAGTTAATCCGGCAGCTATACGATCAGATCGAGATTACTACATTCAATATACCAAGAACACCTCCCGATTACCAGGGAACGTCTTAGTGCGATGATTTAGAATTCTTCCCACTCATCACCACCGCCGCCTGATGCAACTTTACGCGGTTGTGCCGATGGGGACTCTGTGTGTGAATTGACCGCCACCTTTTTCGTAGCAGGGCCGCGATTAGGCAGTTTGGCAACTGTAGCAGGACGGTTAGTCCTTTTTACCGGTGCCGGTGTATGGCTGCCACCGCCGGACAGTTTGAAGGTACTGACTGCTTGCGTGAGTGTTTGCGCTTGTTCCTGCATGGATTCCGCCGCAGCCGCCGCTTCTTCCACCAACGCCGCGTTCTGTTGCGTGACTTCGTCCATTTGAGTCACGGCTTGATTGACTTGTTCAATACCTGAGCTTTGTTCTTGCGATGCGGCAGAGATTTCAGCCATGATATCGGTCACACGTTTGACCGCACTGACGATTTCATCCATGGTCGTGCCTGCTTCATCAACCAATCGTGTGCCTTCATCCACTTTGCTGACAGAATCGCTGATCAGTTCCTTGATCTCTTTCGCTGCAGCGGCTGAACGTTGCGCCAGTGTGCGCACTTCGGTTGCCACCACCGCAAAACCACGTCCTTGCTCACCGGCACGCGCTGCTTCTACTGCTGCGTTTAACGCCAGAATATTGGTCTGAAAAGCAATGCCGTCAATAACACTGATAATATCAACAATCTTGTGAGAGCTTTCATTAATCGATCTCATGGTATGCACTACTTGTCCCACTACCGCGCCGCCTTTTACCGCAACTTCCGATGCACCCGCTGCCAGTTGGTTGGCTTGGCGCGCATTATCCGCGTTTTGCTTCACGGTGGAAGTCAGTTCTTCCATCGAAGATGCAGTTTCTTCCAGGCTGGACGCTTGTTCTTCCGTGCGCTGGCTCAAATCTAAGTTACCTGAAGCAATTTCACCGGACGCGGTTGCGATTTGATCTGTTCCCATGCGCACCTTGCCGACAAGATCCACCAGATTGTCGTTCATTTCTTTGAGTGCCTGCATTAAACGACCGGTAGATGATTTGGTCGAGGTCACCACAATTTGCGAGGTAAGATCACCCGATGCTACTTTATGCGCAACTTCGATGGCTTCATCCAGTGGTGCAACTATAGATCGCAGTAACAAAGATCCAAATACAATCGATAGAATAATACCCAGCACGATTGCAGATATTGAAATCATAAAAATACTGTCGTAACTGCTTTGTGCGCTGGCATATTCCTTTGCGGCAACAGTTCCTTGTAAATCCAGTAAGGCGAATACGGTATCACGCAGTGCATTAAACTTTGGTACGGTATCTGCCGAAAGATTTTGCGCTGCCGCTTCAAATTCTCCTGTCGATGCTAGCTGAATGGTTCGATTCATTGAGCTCACATATTGTACGTGCTGTTCGCCTTTAACTTTGGTCAATCTTTCTTCTTCCGGTGTCAGAAAGGTTTCCAGGTATTTCGCCCACACCCCTTCATTCTGTCTCACTAATTTATTTGCATCCTCTCCCAGAGCTTTTGCAGTAGCCATATTGTTCGATTCAATTGCACTTTTTGCAGTCTCGCGCACCTGATACCAAACATCCAAGATTGATCCCAGTTGCACTGATGGAATTAAACGGTCTTCATAGATTGTCTTCATTCCAGTGTTCGAGTGTTTAAAACCATATAAACCCAGGGTACCGATACCTACCATTAATACTGATAGAATACTCATTACAAACATCAATCGAAATTTGATAGACGTATTTGTAAACATTTAAATCTCCTTTAAAAAAACTTTGCTTCAAAAACCATTTTGGTTAATTAATACTCTGTTCAATCAAACCCATCTCGCTACTGCCCATCAGCTTTTCGATATCAATCAATATCAACATGCGTTCTTCGACTGTCCCAAGACCCATGATATATTCCGTATCAATAACCGAACCGAATTCCGGTGTCGGACGCATCTGTTCGGCTTCCAGAGTCAGCACGTCGGATACTCCATCCACCACGATCCCCATGACGCGACCGGCCACATTTAAAATAATGACCACAGTAAATTGATCATAGTCCGCATTGCCTAGCCTGAATTTGATCCGCATATCGACAATCGGCACGATGATTCCGCGCAGATTGACGACTCCCTTGATAAACTCAGGCGCATTGGCAATTTGGGTGATCGAGTCATACCCGCGAATCTCTTGCACTTTAAGTATTTCTATCCCGTATTCTTCGCCGCCCAGACGAAAGGTCAGAAATTCGTTGGCCATATGGCTGGTAACCGGGCCGGATGATTCAGTGACTAGGTTTGCTGCTTGCTCCTGCATCATGAGTTATGCTCCTCTTGTTTGCTATATAAATCCCTATCCACCGGCAATTTATGATCTATCATCATTCTAATGAAATCTCTGTCATCGATTTTCTCCTACCTTTATTTCATACTTATGTTAATTAAGCCAAGAGTAGGATTTCTCTTACGGCACCAAGAAAAACTTTCTTTAACAGATTTTGCGGATTTTAGTGAAAACAATAATAGAAGCAAGGATGAAATAGAAAGCATATATACCCGCTTATCCTAATAGGAAGAAATGAGGACTATTGTAGGAATATAGCAATGTGCCGCGCGTATTGACTAAGCATGCGGCATAGTACTCGCGGCGGATTATTATGCCTTTTGAATTCTTGCAGGCTGCGAGCACATATTTCTTGTTATAAAATTGTGCTTTAAACGGGAGATAAGCAAAATGACAATCGAAGGCATGAATCATTTCACCGTACTGAGCAGTAATCTGGAAAGAAGTAAGGCATTTTATGTCAGTATTCTTGGCCTCACAGAAGGTTATCGCCCGCCTTTTGATTTTCCAGGTGCATGGCTTTATGCCGAAAATCAGGCGATCTTGCATATCATGACGGGCAAACCATTACCGGCCAATGCAGCCGGTGTAATTGATCACATGGCTTTTACTGCATCTAATCTGCACGCTGTAGTCAATACCTTAAAGCAGAACGGCGTTCACTATGAATTGCGCCGTTTGAAGGGGCTGGAAAGCTGGCAATTATTCTTTCATGATCCAGACGGTGCAAAAGTGGAATTGGATTTTCCGGCAAGCGAGCCGGAACCAAAAGAATAGCTGTTTATTTCACGCAATTCGGATTCTTACCTGCTGCACGGGCTTGCTGCATCAGTGGCATGGCTTTAGGCAAAAGACCCCGTAAATCATCGATACGCGTTTCAGGAGATGGATGAGTTGACAAAAATTCCACAGGTTGAGAGCCTTGACTGGCCTGCGCCATCTTCTGCCACAACGTAATACTCTCAGAAGGATTGAATCCAGCTTTTGCCATTAATTCAATACCAATCGCATCCGCCTCACTCTCATGCAAGCGGCTAAACGGCATGATCAACCCATACTGCGCACCAACACCGAGCAAACCCAATGCGTTCTGCCCCATGGGCGTCCGTGGCGCCGCCACTGCTGCGATCAATGAAATACCAATTTGCGCGCCCAGCTTTTGAGACATTCGCTCATTACTGTGTTTGGCCAACACATGGCCGATTTCGTGGCCAATCACAGCGGCCAATTGATCCTGATTATCCACCAGCTCAACCAATCCGGTATGCACGCCAATTTTGTTACCCGGCAAAGCAAAAGCATTCAATGTGTTATCCTTAAAAACAACCACTTCCCAATTACCACCGACTTCGCGTGTAATCGCATTTGTAATACATCGCACAAACTGATCTTCCTGTGCATTTTGACTGATTGTTTTCTCTTTTTTTAAATCTGAAAAAGCTTGCAGTCCCATCGCATCGACTTCACTATCGGGCATAAAAGCCAGTTGGCTTCTTCCCGTTGGGGTAGTCGCACAGGCGGTAAGAAAGATTACGATCAGTAGAACCAATATCATTCTGCGTTTCATAGTAGTAAGTATTTCCTTAAAAGGGGTCATTGAGTTTATTTCAAATCCTATGATATTTCTTTGAATCAATAGAATAGTAACTATTTTTTTGTTTATACCGCATAAATATGCTGGTATCTCTATTCGCTTAAAGTATGATATAACGCTTTTTCCAACAATATAAAGAGGAATTCCAAAATGGGCGATCACGTTTACAAAGTAATCGAAATCGTTGGTTCTTCAGCTAAAAGCATTGAAGATGCCATCCAGCAAGCCATTGCCAAATCCGGCGAAACACTGCGTAACCTGGATTGGTTTGAAGTGGTAGAAACCCGTGGACATATCGTTGAAGCCAAAGTTGCGCACTATCAGGTAAAACTAAAGATCGGTTTTCGTTTGGATTAATCTACCGCATCTGTATTGCTGTGTCACAGCATAAGAATATATACCATAGCAATCTGGTAATACTTGGTTAAGCAAATAGCTGCAGATTTTAAGGCAAAATCTGCGGAAGAATCACCGAGCTTCGACTCAGAGCAGATGACTGCCAAACTGCTGATAAAAATATTACGCCGAGTACAAAAGTAACCGTTCCAACACGCCACTAATCTCCAGCGTACAATACACAAATCCTCTCTATTCCGCTCAATATGCCAGCCATACCAATAGCGCGGCAAACCCAACGCAGCGGTCATCCATCAATTCTCAGGAAATTAAAAATGGCAAAAGGTAAAAAATACGAATTTCATGTCAAGCAAGAAAATACCGGTTGGACCGCAGAAATTATCAGAAAAGTAACGGCAAAGAGAACCATTGTTTCAAAGCGCCAGAAAGGTTTTTCATCTGAATCCGAGGCACAAGCATGGGGAGAAAGTGAGCTGAAAACAATCTTGCAGAGCGTGCATGAACGAAACCTGCAACGCGCCCAACAGCATGAACAAAAATCTGTCGAGTAATAGGCACAATCACCCCAAATACTTCACGGTATAATCAGCGTTTTACAGTAAAAAGCTAAATTCCATGCAAGAAAAATATCATCCCCAGGAAATCGAGAAAAACGCACAGCAATACTGGGATCAAACAGCCGCATTCAAAGCAACCGAAATTACCGGCAAGCCGAAATATTACTGCCTGTCGATGTTCCCCTATCCATCCGGCAAACTGCACATGGGGCATGTACGCAATTACACGATTGGAGATGTCTTATCGCGTTACCGCCGCATGCAGGGTTACAACGTCATGCAGCCGATGGGCTGGGATGCGTTTGGCCTGCCGGCTGAGAATGCCGCCATGCAAAACAATGTTTCTCCGGCGAAATGGACGTACGACAACATTGCCTACATGCGCAAGCAACTGAAGAGCCTGGGATTGAGTATTGATTGGTCGCGTGAAATCGCCACTTGTGATTCCAGTTATTATCACTGGAATCAATGGCTGTTCCTGCGCATGCTGAAAAAGGGATTGGCGTATCAAACTACTGGCACAGTCAATTGGGACCCGGTTGATCAGACTGTATTGGCTAACGAACAGGTGATTGATGGCTGCGGTTGGCGCACCGGTACACCGGTGGAAAAACGCGAAATCCCGATGTACTACATGAAAATCACCCAATATGCCGATGAACTGCTGGCAGCGCTGGACACACTGACCGGCTGGCCGGAACGAGTCCGAACTATGCAGGCTAATTGGATCGGTAAAAGCTACGGTGTCGACATCACCTTTCCGGCCGATACCGGATCCGGTACACCGCAAGATCTAAAAGTGTTTACTACCCGCGCGGATACGCTGCAAGGCGCAACCTATGTCGCCGTTGCTGCTGAACATCCGATCGCATTACATGCCGCAAAAAACAATCCATCGCTACAAGCTTTTATCCAGGAATGCAAACTCGGCTCAGCTAAAGAAGCCGATTTGGCGACACAAGAGAAGAAAGGCATGGATACCGGCTTGTTTGTGATCCATCCGCTGAATGGCAAGAAATTACCGGTATGGGTGGCCAATTACGTGTTGATGGGTTATGGCGAAGGCGCGGTTATGGCGGTTCCTGCGCATGATGAGCGTGATTTTGAGTTTGCCACAAAGTACGCACTCCCGATCAAAGCGGTTATCAAGCCACTGGATGGTGATCTGGAAATGCCGCTGGCACAAGCTTATGTAGAACATGGCGTGACCTTTGATTCCGGTGAATTTTCCGGATTGGAATTTCAGAAAGCAGTAGATGCTATTGCAGTGGTACTGGAACAAAAAGGCCTGGGCAGCAAACGTGTACACTATCGGTTGCGCGATTGGGGCATTTCACGCCAACGCTACTGGGGCTGCCCGATTCCGCTGATTCATTGCACCGATTGCGGTGTAGTGCCAGTACCGGACGATCAATTGCCGGTGGTGCTGCCGCAGGATTTGGTGCCCGATGGCTCGGGCAATCCATTAGCCAAAACCCCGTCCTTCTATGAATGCGCCTGTCCTAAATGCGGCAGAGCTGCGCGCCGGGAAACCGACACCATGGATACCTTTGTTGATTCATCCTGGTACTACGCCCGCTATGCCTGCCCCGACCAGAATCGGGCAATGACCGATGAGCGCGTCAATTACTGGCTGCCAGCCGATCAATATATCGGCGGTATTGAACACGCCATATTGCATTTACTGTATTCGCGATTCTGGAGCAAAGTCATGCGCGACCTGGGTTTAATGACTCTGGACGAACCGTTCACCAACCTGCTGACGCAGGGCATGGTGCTGAACGAAATTTTTTATCGTAAAGCCGACAGCGGACGCATGACCTATTTCAATCCGGCAGAAGTCAACATCCAGTATGACGAACAAGGCAAACGTTGCGGTGCAATCCTGCAAACCGACAACCAGCCGGTTGAATCGGGCGGCATCGGCACCATGTCGAAATCCAAAAATAATGGGGTTGATCCGCAAAAACTGGTGGAAGAATACGGCGCCGATACCGCACGTTTATTCATGATGTTTGCCAGTCCTCCGACGCAAACACTGGAATGGGCAGATGCCGGTGTCGATGGCGCATACCGTTTTCTCAAACGGCTATGGAAACAGGTTTACACGCACCTCCAGCACGGCGTTGTCGGGATTGATCCGGCGTTGCATCAAACATTAACGCCGGAACTCAAAGCCCTGCGCTGCCAATTACACCAGACCATCGCCAAAGTCAGCGACGACCTGGACCGGCGCCACACATTCAATACCGCCATTGCCGCTGTGATGGAATTGATGAACGGTCTGGCAAAAAGCCAGGGCACCGATCCAGCAAGCCGTAACCTGATGCAGGAAGCGCTGGAAAATATTGTGTTGCTGCTCTCCCCGATCGTTCCGCATATCTGCCATGAACTGTGGCGTGAACTCAAACCGGGCACCGAACTCTTTGATCAGCCTTGGCCACAGGCAGACAACACCGCCATGGTACAGGATGAAATCAAGCTGATTGTGCAAGTCAATGGTAAATTACGTGGAGAAATCAATGTCGCCAAAGATGCCGGGAAAGATGCCATTGAGCATGCTGCCTTGACGAATGAACATGTGCTGAAATTTATCGAGGGGCAAACAGTCAAAAAGATCATCGTCGTGCCCGGCAGATTGGTCAATATTGTTGTATAGGAATAGAGCAAATAATTATGAATCTGAGTAAACAGAAAATTCTTATCCTGGTGGTATTGTTCCTGCTGACTGCTTGCGGGTTCCAGTTGCGCGGACAAATTTCTTCGCTGCCTTTCAAATCAATGTATGTCTCCGCACCCGAGGGACATACCATTGGTTTGGATCTAGAACGTGCGGTAGCTACCTCATCCACAACCAAAGTCACCACCAATGCAGTGGAAGCGGAAGCCGTTCTGGAAGTTGTCAGTGCTGTCCATGAACGGGTCATCCTGTCCTTGTCCGGCGGTGGCCGTGTGCGTGATTTTAATTTGATCTACCGGGTTGTGTATCGTCTTGTTGACAAACAAGGCATTGAAATCATCCCTAACACTGAAATTGCTATAACACGCGTCCTTCCTTTCCTGGATGCGCAAATCCTGGCCAAAGAAGCGGAGGAGAAGTTACTGCAAAAAGACATGCAAGCCGACGCCATCCAGCAGATCATCTGGCGCTTATCCGCAATTAAAATGCCAGCTTAGCCCTCATTGGCGCTACTTACCGGCATGCGGATAAAGCTTGAACAGCTTCCCCAGCACCTGCAGAAACAAACTGCTTCGCTCTACACATTATTTGGCAATGAACCGCTGCTAATTCTGGAAGCCGCTGATTTAATCCGAGCCCATGCGCGTCAGCAAGGTTATACCGAACGTGAGCTGTTCACCGCCGATCAGCACTTCGATTGGTCTGATCTGTTGAATGCAGGCAACAACTTATCTCTGTTTGGCGATCGCAAAATCATGGATATCCGCATCCCGTCCGGCAAACCCGGCAAGGAAGGCGGTAAAGCCATAGAAGCTTATTGCAACGCCCTGCCACCCGACACCCTCACGCTCATCACTCTCCCCAGAATAGATAAACAGGGGCAAGCAACCAAATGGTTCAAAGCGCTTGAAACCGCCAGCACCCTGATCCCGGTTTATGCCATCGAGCGTGACCAGCTACCCGGTTGGATCGGACAGCGTCTTGCCCGGCAGCAACAAAAAACCGATTTCGCCACACTGCAATTTCTCGCGGATCAAGTGGAAGGCAATCTGCTCGCTGCACATCAGGAAATTCAGAAACTTGCGCTGCTTTACCCCGGCGGCGACCTGACATTCGACCAAGTGAAAGAGGTGGTTCTGGACGTGGCGCGTTACGATGTCTATCAATTATCCGACGCCATGATCTCAGCCAGCACCGCCCGTTACACCCGTATCCTGAGCGGATTGCAAGGCGAAGGAACAGCCCCGTTGCTAATTCTCGCCACCCTCGCCGAACAAATCCGCCAATTGATCATCCTCCGCAAAGGTCTCGACAACGGTCAACCGCCCGCACAACTATTACAGGCAGCCAGAGTCTGGGGCGATAGGCAGAAATCAGTAATGACCGCCGCCAAACGCATCAGTCTGCAATCGCTGACGCAGGGATTATCCGATGCTGCAAAAATAGACCGGATTATAAAGGGGGTAGCACAAGGGGATATTTGGGATGAATTGCTGCAATTGGGGCTGCGTTTTGCCATTCATAGACATTAGAATTCTGAGAAAACAACTAGTTAGCCTCGCTGCTATTCCTTCTTTTTACAGAATCGTACAGAAAATTCAGATGGGTAAAAGCAACTACCTTTTCAGAGGCAAACTTCTTGTTCGAACAAACTTATTCGTACATTTGAATCAGCACATCGAATCGATTCAACTAACCCCCGCTCGCCTAAACAAAAACCGCATGAGGCAAGCGGAATGTTACTCAAACTCCTCCTACTATTTTTTCTGATCTTCAGTCTTTTCCTTCTTATCCTTTGTGATAGGATTCTGAACACCATAGCCCTCTTCCTTAGCCTTGTAGCCGCCATATGCGCCGGCTCCTCCCGCCGCAAGTAGCCAGCATCCCGAAAGCACCGGCACCACGAGTAGAATCACCACATAACGTAATATTTTTGTTTTCATTATAGCCTCCAACAAAATTTATCAGAATTTTTCATTAGAATGATTATTCTAATACTAACAATTGTGACAGATGAATAAGCATTATGCTTATTTTTACTGCACGATTAGATACTCACAAAAAAATAACGATTTCAGCCTAACGCTCATACGCTAGCACCGGCGCTAGCCATTTCTCCGTTTCTTCTACTGTCCAGCCTTTCCGTTTCGCATAATCTTCCACTTGATCTTTGCCGATTTTACCGACGGCAAAGAAGGTGGATTCGGGGTGTGCAAAGTAAAAGCCGGATACTGCTGCGGTCGGCACCATGGCAAACGACTCTGTAATAATGATACCGGCATTTTCTGAAGCATTCAGCACTGCGAACAGCGGGCCTTTTTCGGTGTGATCCGGACACGCGGGATAACCCGGTGCGGGGCGAATGCCGCGATATTCTTCGTTGATCAATTGTTCGTTGGTTAAGGTTTCATCTTTGGCATAACCCCAGAACTCGCGGCGCACGCGCGAATGCATGTGCTCGGCGAAGGCTTCTGCCAGACGATCCGCCAGTGCCTTGAGTACAATCGCACTGTAGTCATCGTTGGCATCTTCAAAGGCTTTGACGCGCTCATCAATACCGAATCCGGCGCCTACAGCAAACAAGCCGATGGTGTCTTTGATACCAGTTTCTTTCGGCGCAATGAAATCAGATAGGCAGCGATTGGGTTTCCCGGTCGGTTTCTGGTCTTGCTGGCGCAAACAATGATAAGTCATGGCCAACTTACTGCGTGTTTGATCGGTATAAATTTCGATATCATCGCCGACGGAATTAGCCGGGAACAAACCAATCACCGCGTTGGCACTCAGCCATTTTTGCTCGACGATTTTTTTCAACATCGTCTGCGCATCGCGAAATAGCTGGCTTGCCGTTTCTCCGACGACTTCATCCTTCAGAATGTCCGGATAACGCCCGGCAAGTTCCCAAGCCTGGAAGAAAGGCGTCCAATCGATATACGGAACAATTTTTTCCAGCGGGTAATTATTCAACGTACGGACACCGATCAGTTCGGGCTGATACGGCTGGTAATTCGCCCAATCGGTTTGGTACGCATTGGCTCGCGCTTCAGCCATCGTCAGCAGCTTCGCCGTCCCTTTCTTGTTCTTGTGCTGGGTGCGCACTTTCTCGTATTCTTCCTTGATTTCCTGCACATAACCCGCCAGTAAATCCCGTGAAAGCAGATTACTGCACACACCCACCGCACGACTGGCATCGGGCACCCATACGGTTGGGCCTTCATAATGCGGCGCAATTTTGACAGCAGTATGCACCCGGGAAGTGGTTGCGCCACCGATCAACAGTGGAATCGTGAATCCCTCGCGCTGCATTTCCTTGGCGACATGTGCCATTTCTTCCAGAGAAGGCGTGATCAATCCTGACAGACCGATGATGTCGGCCTTTTCACGCCGCGCCATATCCAGAATCTGCGCGCTCGGCACCATCACGCCCATGTTGATCACTTCGTAGTTATTACACTGCAAAACCACGGTCACAATGTTCTTGCCGATATCATGCACATCGCCCTTGACGGTGGCGATGACAATTTTTCCTTTGGGTTTGTTATCGCCGGATAATTTCTTTTCGGCTTCGATGAACGGCAGCAAATGCGCTACCGCTTGTTTCATCACCCGCGCCGATTTGACCACTTGCGGCAAAAACATTTTACCGGCGCCAAACAGATCACCCACGACGCTCATGCCTTCCATCAACGGCCCTTCGATCACCTGAATCGGGCGGCCACCTTTGTTTTCAATCTCCACACGCGCCGCTTCGGTATCTTCCACAATAAAAGCGTCAATGCCCCTGACCAAGGCATGCGTCAGCCGTTGTTGCAGTGGTTCATCGCGCCACGCCAGGTCTTCAACCTGTTCTTTTTTCTTACCCTTGAAATTTTCCGCAAACTCAACCAGACGTTCGGTCGCATCCAGACGCCGGTTCAGAATAACATCTTCAACTTTTTCCAGCAGCTCAGCAGGAATATCCGAATACACACCCAATTGCCCGGCGTTCACAATGCCCATCGTCATACCGGCTTTAATCGCGTGGTACAGAAATGCGGTATGAATGGCTTCACGAATCGGCTCGTTGCCGCGGAAGGAAAACGAAACATTGGATACCCCGCCGCTCACTTTGGCATACGGCAGCATTTGTTTAATAATTCGGGTAGCATCGATAAAATCGACACCGTAGTTATTATGTTCTTCAATTCCCGTCGCAATCGCGAAAATATTCGGATCAAAAATAATGTCCTCGGGCGGGAAACCAACCTGATCAACCAGCAAACGATAACTGCGCGTGCAGATATCCACCTTGCGTTTCAGCGTGTCGGCCTGGCCTAGTTCATCAAACGCCATCACGATCACCGCCGCGCCATAGCGGCGAGCCAATTTAGCATGTTTGATGAACTCTTCCTCGCCCTCTTTCATGCTGATCGAGTTAATAACGGATTTACCTTGCACGCATTTCAAGCCCGCTTCGATTACGGTCCATTTACTGGAATCCAGCATAATCGGCACTTTGCAGATATCCGGCTCGGCAGCCACCAGATTCAGGAATGTCACCATGGCTTTTTGCGAATCCAGCATGGCTTCATCCATGTTGATATCGATGATCTGCGCACCACTCTCAACCTGGCTACGCGCTACGTTCAACGCTTCGGCATAATCATCGTTGAGTATCAAACGGGCGAATGCCCTGGAGCCGGTGACATTGGTTCGTTCACCGACATTCACAAACAGTGAATCATCGCTAATATTCAATGGTTCCAAACCGGACAAACGCAGTTTCTTGGGAATCTCAGGTATTTTACGCGGCGCAATATCACTGACGGCTTGGGCGATGGCTTTGATATGCGCCGGGGTCGTCCCGCAACAGCCGCCCACAATATTCACAAAGCCGGATTGCGCGAATCCTTTGATTTGATTCGCGGTATATTCAGGCGATTCATCATAGCCCGTGTCGGATAACGGATTGGGCAAACCGGCATTGGGATGCACACTGGTATAAACATCCGCCACCCCTGCCAGTTCTTCGATATACGGGCGCATGAGCTCAGCACCCAACGCGCAATTAATACCGACGGATATCGGCCGGGTATGGCTAACCGAATTCCAGAATGCTTCCGGGGTTTGTCCTGACAGCGTGCGTCCGGAAGCATCGGTAATGGTGACTGAAATCATGATCGGCAGACGGATACCCTGGTCTTCGAAGAATTGGTCAATGGCAAAAAGCGCCGCTTTGGCATTGAGCGAATCGAAAATAGTCTCGACCAGTAGGATATCAACACCACCATCCACCAACCCGCGAATCGACTCGGTATAGTCGACGACTAATTGATCATAAGTAATGCCACGAAAGCCCGGATCATTGACATCCGGAGAAATGGAAGCTGTTTTGGTGGTCGGCCCGATCACGCCAGCAACAAAACGCGGTTTTTCTGGTGTTTTTGCTTCGAAGCTTTGCGCCGCTTCATGCGCCAGTTTTGCGGCAGAACAATTCAATTCATACACCAGATCCTGCATGTGATAATCCGCCATCGAAGCCGCATTCGAATTGAAGGTATTGGTCTCAAGGATATCCGCCCCCGCTTCCAGATAACCCGTATGGATCGAACGGATAATTTCCGGTTGCGTGAGTGTCAGCAAATCGTTATTGCCTCGCAGATCATGCGGAAAATCGGCAAAACGCTGGCCACGAAAATCCGCTTCGGTCAGTTTGAAGGTCTGAATCATCGTGCCCATCGCGCCATCCAAAATCAGGATGCGCTGGGCAAATAAACTTTCCAATAAGGCGGTGCGGGATTCTCTAGTCATGGATTTGTTCATGTTGTAAAAAAGATAGATAAGGCATTATACCTGAGCTGTTTCGATCTATCGCGCAGGTTGTTAGCGATAAAGCGGTGAATGGTGCCTTGCCTACCCCACATGCAGCTGAATCACTGTCATTTCGAGCATGGCGAGCAATCTATACTGCTGATCCCCAAAGATTCCTCATTACGTTCGGAATGACAAAAGTGGGTATTCCAGTATATTCCTTGACACGCCTGTCACATATCATGTAATTTCACGTCCTCATTTTTGGTGCCTTCAAATTTCTTCCTTGAAGGTTAAACGGGAAGCTGGTGCGTTCTGATTAAATTCAGGCAATGCCAGCACTGCCCCCGCAACGGTAATTGAGTTAACAATCTGCATTACGCCACTGTGTAACGACACGGGAAGGCGCAGATCTGGGATTTATCCCGCTCATGAGTCCGGAGACCGGCCCGAAGTGACCATTACTACGGTATCGCGGAGGGCGGTCGGTGGCAATATGATCAGCTTTAATTTTCCGGGCTGGTCCGTTTGTCCATTCCAAATCTCCCTTCTGCATTCCTTCATTTCAAGAATTGACAACGCGCGGGTGTGCGCGAAGGAATCGGATCATGCAAAAATGCCGTTTACTGGCAATGGCTGTGCTATGGCTTAGTGCAGCTGCGAATGTGTTTGCAGCCACTGCAAATCATCAGGAAAAACCCGTTATTGTCACGGCAACACGTACGGCACAAACTGCCGAATCTTCGTTGGCTTCAGTGACGGTCATTACGCGCGCGGATATTGAACGTCAGCAGGCACGGTCAATTCAGGATTTATTGCGCGGCGTGCCCGGTGTGAGTATTTCAAATAGCGGGGGAGCGGGCAAGAATACATCAGTTTTCATGCGAGGCACCGAATCTGATCATATTCTGGTGATGATCGATAACATCAAGGTCGGTTCGGCAACATCCGGCGCAACCGCATTTGAAAACATTCCCATTGAACAGATTGATCGTATTGAGATTGTGCGCGGCCCACGTTCCAGTTTATATGGTTCTGAGGCTATCGGCGGTGTTATCCATATTTTTACGCGCAAAGGTGATAGTGGCGGACTCAAGCCGAATTTTGGTTTTGGCGGCGGCACCTATGGCACACTGGAGGGCTCGGTGGGCTTGTCACAAAGAGGTACGCAAGGCTGGTTAAATATGAGTGCCAGTGGAATTGGCACAAAAGGATTCAATGCTTGTACCGGTTCCGATACGGCAGGTTGCTTCACTTATGAGCCTGATCGGGATGGTTATCGCAATGTGGCGGGCAGCATGCGCGGGGGTTATCGGTTTCAAAATGGACTGGAAATTGATGCCAGTTTTATGCATTCTGCGGGGAAAACCGAGCTTGATGGCAGTTTTGCCAATAAGGCTGTCTTGGCACAACAGGTTCTTGGCGGCACAGCGCGTTACTCCCCGGTAGATTTCTGGCGCGTTAATCTGATCGCAGGCCGCAGCCGGGACGATTCAGATAATTTCCTGGGCACTGCTTTCCAAAGCCGGTTTAATACCCTACGTGATACAGTTACCTTGCTGAATGATTTTACTTTGGGTAAAAATCAATTGTTAACAGTCGGTACGGATTATCAAAATGATCATGTTAAAAGCACGGAAGCATTCACTGTCAACTCGCGCACTAATTGGGGTGCATTTGCTCAGCATCAGGCAACTGTCGCTAAGCATGATATTCTATTATCTCTGCGACATGATGATAACCAGCAATTTGGCAGCAGAGTGACCGGCGGCGCTGGCTGGGGTTATCCGCTCACTGAGAATATTCGCCTGCTGGCCAATTTCGGTAGCGCTTTTAAAGCTCCCACATTTAACGAACTGTATTTTCCCGGTTTTAGTAACCCGAATTTGCGTCCGGAAGACTCGCGCAGCTACGAATTCGGCACTCGCGGCAAAGCGGATTGGGGAAATTGGTCGTTGAACGTTTATGAAACCCATATTCTTCATTTGATTGCTTTTGACGCCAATACCTTCGCACCCGCCAATATTGATCAGGCACGCATACGCGGGTTTGAGGGCGTAATCAGCACGCAAATAAAAGGCTGGCAATTCAATACGAACCTGACACTGCTTGACCCAGTGAATCGTTCCTCTGAGTTAAATCGAGGTAATATACTGCCACGGCGCGCTGAACAATCATTCCGGCTGGATGCCGATCGTCAGTTTGGACAATATTATAAATTAGGAGCCATGCTTCTGGCCGAAGGTGAGCGTTATGATGATCTGGCCAATACCCGCAAGCTGGACAGTTACGTCAAATTTGATCTACGTGCTGAATATATCTTGAACAAACATTGGCGCCTGCAAGGACGTATTGAAAATTTATTTAATGAACGCTATGAAACAGCTGCATTCTTCAATCAACCAGGGCGGAATTTCTTTGCCATGGTACGTTATCAACCTTAACAAGGAGTTAAATATGTTGACTTTATCCATCCGCAATCAACTGGCTATCGGATTGTTGCTTGTGTCATTGATGATTCTCACCCGTAGCCATCACTTTGCTTCGGTACATAACCTGGCAGATGCCTCCTGGGTCATCTTCTTTCTGGCCGGAGTCTATTTGCGGTCCGCATGGCCATTACTGGGTTTCTTTGCGTTGAGCTGGTGGCTGGACTTTGCAGCTTACACTTGGGGCGGCGTCAGTGATTTCTGTATCACACCGGCTTATGTGTTCCTGCTACCGGCTTATGCTTCGTTATGGCTGGCTGGCCGCTGGTACGCCAAGCAATACCAATTTACATGGCATACCGTGATGCCGCTTTCTCTCAGTGTCATGGCTGGTTTAATTCTGTGTGAATTATTTTCCGGCGGCGGGTTTTATTTCTTCTCCGGCCGTATTGCAGAAACATCCTTTAGCGAATTTGGCGAGCAAGTGATCAAATACTTTCCACTTTATATCGAGACATTCGTTTTCTATTTGGGCATCGCCATCGTAATGCATACGCTATTCACGTTGATTATTCAGCAATTCAATCCACGCAACACCACCACGGGATAGCAGCATGGTTGATTCCGAGCGCTCTGAGCGCCACCGCACACGCATGCAGCGAAAAAAAGAATTAATCGATGCAGCGATTGCGCGCGCTGATCGTGAACAAGGCTTATTATTGGTTCACACCGGCAATGGTAAGGGAAAATCCAGCTCGGCATTTGGCATGATTGCACGGGCACTGGGTCATGGCATGCGTGTGGGGGTGGCGCAATTTATCAAGGGACGCTCAGACACAGGCGAGGAAGCCTTTTTCCGTAAACAGGAAAATGTCATCTGGCATGTGCTGGGTGAAGGCTTCACTTGGGATACGCAGAATCTGGAGCGCGATACAGAAACAGCGCAACGCGGCTGGGCCATAGTGCAAGAAATGCTGCGCGACCCATCGCTCGATCTAATCATACTCGACGAGCTGACTTATCCGCTCAAGTTTGGCTGGCTGGATTTAACCACAGTACTGGGCGATCTGAAAAACCGACCGCCCATGCAGCATGTCGTCATTACCGGGCGCGGCGCACTCGATGCGCTCTGTGAAGCCGCAGATACCGTCACCGAAATGACGGACATTAAACATGCCTTTCGGGCTGGTATTCAGGCACAGAAAGGCATAGATCTGTAACCTTATGAGCAAAAATATTGCTTCAGGATACTGAACGACTACTATTTATGGTGTCCTCAGAAAGTTAGAAGACATTATGACTGTAGCCAATCTTGCATTTTGACGAGCGAGATTGCTTCAGCCAATCCAGTTATTTTCGAGCAAGCATCCCCCGGTAGGACACTTCATTGCGCAGAATGGTGAGCCGGGTGCAATCGGGTTTCACTTGCCGGAACAGCCCGCATCAAGAATTGTAACAAACTACCATCAACCATTTTGAGGTGAGACATCATGCGGAGATATCTAACCAATTCATTGATTCATAATCAGAACATTCTGAGCAATTCATCCAGATGATGACAGACTCCTAGAATACTTTGAAACAACAGTAAGATATCTCCATGATAAAAGCGAGTGTTGTAACGAAGATTGTAGTTATCTCGGTGGCATCGTTGCCGGCATTGATGGTGATTTCTTCGTTACCGTTCAGTCTTTACGGACTCGGTATTTTGTCGGGCTGGCTTGGAACGGGACTGATTTCCGCCAGTTTACTGTTGATGATCCGTGAGCCAGTTTGGACGGCTTGGTTTGGCGGATTACAACGCATGTATCAGTGGCATCATAATATGAGCGTGGCGGGGTATGGCTTGCTATTAACACACCCCTTGATTCTGGCCAGCAGTTACTACGAAGTTGATCTCGATACCGTATGGGAGTACCTATCACCTTCTAATCCGGATATTCTGAATAGGATGGGTTGGATTGGATTGATCGGCTTCATGCTTGGTTTGGCAGCATCTTTCTCGCCGCGTCTGCCCTATAGTTGGTGGCGGCGTCTGCACATGTTGTTAGTGGTCGCTATGCTGATCGGTTTGGGACATATCTGGATCGCCAGTGGTTTTTCTGTCAGCCTGACGATCGTTTTGTTGATTACCGTGATTGCTATGAGCTGGCGGCTAGTGCGTAACGATTATGGTGCCGGTTCCTTTCCTTACGAAGTCAGTACGGTTTCTCATCCATCGGAACGCATTACGGAGGTAATGTTGCGTCCACTGGCCAAGCCGATAAGCATTGCCCAGGGTCAATTTGTCAACGCGGCTTTTTTTG
>NZ_JAKFWH010000042.1 GCF_021731985.1 Nitrosomonas sp. | reverse complement strand
TAGCGGTTAGAGCAATAATCGGCATATCAGTCAGGTGCAAATCTTGGCGAATGTGCTGAGTCGCTTCCAGTCCATCCATTTCCGGCATTTGGATATCCATAAAGATTAAATCGAACGGATGAGACTCTGATGTTCTGAGTAAATCCAGGCATTCAACGCCATTTTGCGCAAGACTCACGGTTATTCCCAGAGTACTTAACAAATCAGAGATCAGTAATTGATTGACTTCATTGTCTTCGGTAATCAGGATATGTGCACCGGCGAATTGCTTGGGAGTAATGCGGGCGGTCTGTTTTCGATCGGTCTTGCCAGTGGTTCTGCTAAAAAGTGCTGCAACAGTGTCAACCAAGCCTAATGGGGTGAACGGTTGGATCAGGACGCTGGTTACTTCTTGCATTTCAGTCTCTTTAGAAAATAGGGAATCCTCTAGATTGTTGCTGATCAGCACGATTCTAGGCCGGCGTAAATCGGGTAGCGCAGCCACAATCGCATGGATGGTCTCGCGATATCCCATATTGGGGAAATGCGTGGTGAGCAACAGCAAATCGAATGGTAAGGAATCGGGATCAGCAAGCTGTTTAAGGACTTCAACATTGCTGCTGATAGCAACAGCGTTCCAGCCCAGAGATTGCACTATTTCCGAGAGTACCGCACGGGTTGTAGCATGATCATCAATAATCATCACCTTAAGCGACCGAAGCGGATCGGGGATGGATACCCAGGGATCCTGGTGATGGTCTATCCGATGCAATTGAACCGTACAATGAAACCGGCTGCCTTTGCCATAGTGACTTTCGGCCACGATATCACCGTTCATTTGCTGGGCTAGCCGATGTGAGATGGACAAGCCTAAACCGGTACCGCCAAAACGGCGTGTAATGGAACTATCGGCTTGCGAAAAAGCTTTGAAAAGATCCGCCATTTGCTCACTGGTCATGCCGATGCCACTGTCAGTTACGCTGAAAGCAAGGGTGACCGTTTCAGAATCTTCGCTGTTCTCAATAGTGATGCGGATAATCACTTCACCTTGGTCAGTGAACTTAATCGCATTGTTAGTAAGATTGACGAATATCTGACTCAACCGTAACGGGTCGCCGGTAAAATGCCTGGGGACATTCGGCGCGACATAAAAAAGCACATCGATAGCTTTGTCTTTTGCTGCTACTGAAGCCATTGCCGATAGATTTTCCAGGATATTATTCAAATCGAATGGAATGTTATCCAATTCGATTTTATTTGCCTCGATCTTGGAATAATCCAAAATGTCGTTAATGACACCTAACAGAATCTTCGAAGACCCTTCAATGTTGCGTAAATAGGCACTTTGCTGGGAGTCAAGCGAGCTTTTGCTCAACAGATAAGCCATGCCCAGTACGGCATTCATCGGTGTGCGAATTTCATGTGACATCATGGCTAAGAAGCGGGTTTTGGCAATGCTGGCAGCTTCTGCTTGCTGACGTGCGTGTATCAGCATGGTTTCGCGTTCTTTCCGGCTGGTAATGTCCTGATGGGTTCCAAACATCATTAACGGCTTGCCGTCATCTGTCCAGCTCGATACTCTGCCACGATCCAGCACCCAGATCCAATGACCTGCTCTGTGCTGCATTCGTGCTTCACATTCGTAATAGGGAATTTTCCCGGAGAAATGATCGTTAAGGAGTGCTTCGGATTGCTTTAAGTCATCCGGGTGAGCAAACTTGAGCCATGTTTCAATGGATGCGGGTGCAAGTTCATCAAGGGTGTGGCCGATTATCTCTGCCCAGCGCTGGTTGAAAATAACCTCACCGGTTTGCACATTCCATTCCCAGGTACCGATATGCGTTCCTTCAATGATATTGGATAAGCGCAGGCGTTGGTATTCCAGTTCCTTACTCTGTTGTTTGCGACTGGTAATGTCGCGCGATGAGGCATAAATCAGTTTCTTTCCTGAGATCTCCAGCCTTCTGGCGTTGATTTCAACATCAAAAATAGTGCCGTCTTTACGCCGGTGAAGCGTTTCAAAAACGCGTGGCGTTTTTGAGACTTCACGCACCGCGCTGATCAGTTTTTCTTTCGGGATCATGGCATCCCAGTCCATTACATTGAGTTGGGCAGTTTCTTCGAAGGTATAACCGAGCATTGTGGCGAATGAGCGGCTAAATTCCACAATATTTCCATCTTCATCCAAAATATGGACGCCATCACTGGCGAGGTCTAGTAAGGCTTCAAATTTTAGGGATATATTTTTTAGTTCCGTGATGTCTGTGGCATAGCCATTCCAGATGGTACTTCCATCATTCTGTTTCTCGGGTTTTGATTGTGCATGTACCCACTTGATTTCATTCTGCGCGGTAACAATCCGGAACTCAGAGTGCCAATCATTCAGTGTATTTGAAGATTCCTGGATCGACAGGTTGAGTGTTTCGGAATCCTCGGAATGAATGAGTGAAAATACTGAAGAAGCATCCGAAATAACATTTTCAGGGAGTATGCCAAAAACGTCTATTATTCCTTTGCTGACATAAGGTAAACAACTTCGCCCATCGGGGAAAAGCTGGAACTGGTAAATAAAGCCAGGAATATTATTGGATAAATCTTCGAGAAATTTATAATTCAGAATCAGTTTAGATTCCAGATTTTTACGTTCGGTGATATCAACAAAAGTGATTAGGATTTTTTTAACGAGTGCTGATGACTCTAATAATGAAACGGTACTGATGACACTAAGTTTTACGCCATCTTTGCGCTGGATAACCACTTCAAGCGGTTCGATATCTGTTTTTTCCAGTAATGCTTTCTCAAGATTCTGAGCGCACGATGTTGTTACCCATTCACGATAGGTGCTGTCGGGATAAGCTTTAAGCCCCCAGTCAGTCAATGTGGGTATATCTTCCTGTACATAGCCAAATAATTTTGTAAATGATCTATTCATGAAAATAATGTTTTCATGCTCGTCGCAAATGGCTTTGGGAATTGGTGACGTATCAATAATTTTGAATAGATTGGCTTCACTTTTTCGCAGTTCTGCTTCAACCAGGTTTCGCTCAGCAAATAGCACACTGACAAACTGCGCCGTGAACGAAATACCGAGGACAAATATGTTCATGTCGAAGATATGTGGATTCCCATCCACGACAAAGGGGCCGAATCCGCGTGATGTCTCAAACAATGCCAGTACGGTAATTCCGCTGCAAATAAGGGATACAACGGCTAATCCGTCTTTTATCGCAATCCATAGCAAAAGCGGCACATAGATAACCAGCGCCAGGGCAATGCCGCCGATAGGCGTGTCGCCGAAAACCAGCCAGGTTGCGGGTAGCATCAGAACAATCGGCACGATCGCGTTTTGGGAGGATTGCAGGATACTTTTGATACGGCCGGGCGAAGAAAAGAGAATCAGTAAAAACGGGGTAACCAAAAGTTGTCCCAAGCAGTTTCCAAACCACCAGTATGCCCAGGCTTGTAAGTAGTTCTGCGATTCTGGAATGGCATTAAAGAAGAGCAGTGTTGCAGTGCCAAAGGTGGCGCTAAATGGCTGCAGAATTAAAAGAACCAAGGCAGCCAGACGGCTGAAGTCATGTGCACTGCTAATTGATGAATCAATCTTCCAGCGTTTAAACACGGTTGCCCCAATGACTGCTTCGATGCTATTGATGGCAGAAATAGTCAGGGATGGCAAAAACTCAAGGCCTGTGCTTAAAGCGAGCGCGAGTTGCCCCAAAAAAATACCTGGCCAAACCCTGCGCCCCAACAGGATGATAGCGGCTAGTGCAATACCTTCAGCCACAAAGAAAACTGGGGTAACAATGAAGTGCGAGACGGTAATTAAAAAGCTAATATGCCCAAAGGTAAAGTACAAGGCAGCTAATACCAGAATCTGATAGATATAATGACGGTATGAAGCTGGTTGATTGCTGCTTAGCATAGATAAATGGCTTATAGATATTGAATAAACAGCTAAAGCCGACTCGAGTGGAAGAATTTGAATAGTAAAGCCATGGACGTAGAGATTATCACGGCAACGATTAAAACAAAATATTCGCTAGAGCTGATCGGTATCCGAGTGTTTTTTCATTTGTAGATAGCTTCAGGTTCTATCCGCACAGTGCTGCGCGAACACTCAAAACCAAACAGAAACTTCGCTGGTGATAGTTGACTTTCCTCCGAATATGCGAGCGCCTTGCTTTTATAAGGTTGTTGTTTCTGTGTGATTTATGGTTGTATCTGTATGATTATTCGTGGTTTGTATTTTCTGATATTCACTGGATTTTGGTATTAATTGCTTCAAAGTGCTTTTTTATCAAGTTATATCCGAGCTCAACAGGTAAAATACTCAATTGAATATATAAATAATGCCATTTGACTGGTCTGATCGGTCAATCAAAAGAATGTATTATGAGTAATCATATAATTTTAGTGCTTTGTTGTGCTGTACTTTCAAGCTTTTTATATTTGAATCGAAGGGCATTATTTTGTGATGTTTCCTAGCGATTGATTCAATACGGAGCGCCTCTAACAGGTTGTTGAAAAACGTTTTCGAGGTAGCCGATGCAAGGCAAAAACAGGCGAAAAAGCGCAGTTTATGCTTAATAAATGAGCATTTTGAGTCTGTTTTTAACACCGCAGCGGCAACGCAGATAGTTTTTCAACGGCCTGCTAAAGCTATTTCTGGGCTATGTACTTAATAGCAGATGATTTTCTTGCGGAACCAATAGTTCGAGTTCGTATCTGAATTGACAGTGAATTCTTTCAGGATGCCTAATTTTTATGCGCTTTCTCCATGCACTGTGAAGCCGCCGAGTAGATTATGCTGTACTTAATATTTGTTATTGCAATGACGGCACTTATTGTCGGGCCGTCTTACTGGGTCAAACATACCCTTAAGAAGTACAGTTACCCCGAAGATCGATATCCAGGTACTGGTGGAGAGCTGGCGCGCATTTTATTGGATTGGGCCAACTTACAAGCGGTTAAGGTGGAGGTGACGGAGCAAGGTGATCATTATGATCCGCTAGAGAAAGCTGTGCGTTTGACAGCGGATAAATTTAATGGCAAATCGTTGACAGCAATTACCGTGGCTGCGCATGAAGTGGGGCACGCAATCCAAGACAGGGATGGTTATTTGCCGCTAAAATTACGTACGCGATTGATACAAATCGCTGCTCCGGCTGAAAAACTGGGTGCGGCTATTCTGATGATGGCTCCTGTCATTACAGTGATTACCCGGGCACCGGTCGCCGGTGCATTGTTTTTTGCCGGTGGCTTGTTAACGTTGGGTACCGCGACGGTCGTGCATTTGATTACTCTTCCGATGGAGATGCATGCGAGTTTTGCGCGCGCACTGCCGATGTTGGAGCACGGTAAATACCTGATTCAAGGGGATGAGCCGCATGTACGCAAAATCCTGCGTGCCGCAGCCTGGACGTATGTTTCAGCCTCGCTCATGACATTGCTCAATATCGGCCGGTGGTGGGCAATTCTTCGACGCTAGCTGTTTCGGATTTGTATGGTTCCAGTATTTATGCTTATATGCAGTCTTGACCCTGTCATATAAGCGACTTACCATGCGAGTATTTGATGGTAACTGTCTATTTAAATACAAGTAAAATAATCATCAGCAATCTCTTCAGTTAAAAAGGACAAATATGATGCATTTGGTTAAACGACAAAAGGCAAAAGCCGAACGTGGATTTACACTTCTTGAGTTGCTCGTTGTGATGGTCATCATTGGTTTACTAGCTGCCTATGTCGGGCCGAAATACTTTTCACAAGTCGGAAAATCGGAAATTAAAATGGCTCAAGCGCAAATCGATGCGTTGGAAAAGGCATTGCATCAATATCGTTTAGATGTGGGAAGCTATCCAGCAACCGAGCTGGGATTAACTGCACTGGTCACACGGCCCAATAATGAACCAAGATGGCAAGGGCCTTATCTTTCAAAATTGCCTCCAGCGGATCCTTGGGGACGCGCCTATGTCTATAAATATCCTGGCGAACGCGCGGAATTCGATTTACTCTCCTTCGGGAAGGATGGGCAGCAGGGTGGTGAGGGTGAGGCAGCTGATATCACGAATTGGTAAGTCTCCAAGTAATGCGTTATGAAGTGAAAGCAGTTTTGTCCGGGCAAGGTACTGTGTACCTTGAACTGGAGGCTAACAGTGAAGAGGAAGCTCGTCTTCAGGTTGTTGAACAAGGCGGAATGGTTTTAAGTATACGGCGAAGCTTTTCAGGTTTTTCACTGAAATCTAAAAGCCATTTTCCATTAGTACATTTCAGCCAGGAATTGCTTTCACTACAAACTGCAGGGCTCAGCCTGGTAGAAAGTATTGAAACCTTGCTCGAGAAAGAACAAGATACCGGTAACCGCAAAATTATCGAGAATATCCTTGCAAGACTTTATGAAGGTGTAACCTTCTCCCAGGCACTGGGAGAGTTTCCCCAAGCATTCCCGCCTTTGTATATCGCAACAGTGCGTGCCAGTGAAAGGACGGGAGATCTTGCAGAAGCTTTAACACGATTTATTACTTACCAAACCCAGATGGATTTTGTACGTAAGAAACTGGTCGGTGCGTCAATCTATCCTGTGCTGTTACTGGTTATCGGTTTTCTCGTTTCTATCTTCTTGCTGGTATTTGTTGTTCCAAAATTCAGTGCCATTTATGACGATATGGGCAGTGATTTGCCCTGGCTTTCGTTATTGCTGATCAAATGGGGGCATTTTGTTCATGAACGTGGCTGGGAATTGGCCATTGCAACGGTGATCCTGCTTGCCGTGACAGTTTACACAGTAAGCCGGCCAGCCTTTCGCGCCAATGTCATGCGATTATTGTGGCGCATTCCCGCAATTGGAGAACACATGCGTGTTTATCAACTGGCTCGTTTCTACAAAACACTGGGAATGCTGTTACGTGGCGGAATTCCGATTACACAAGCGCTGGAAATGGTCAGTGGATTGCTGCAACCGCATTTCAGGCCAAATGTTAAGGCAGCGGCCAAGCATATTCGTGAAGGCAAAACGATTTCCAGTGCTATGGAACTCGAGGGTCTAACAACCGCAGTGGGAAACCGTATGCTTCGCGTTGGCGAGAGAACAGGTTTGATGGGAGATATGATGGAGCGAATCGGTAATTTTCACGATGAGGAAATTGCCCGCTGGGTTGAATGGACAACCAAACTGATTGAGCCACTACTGATGGCGGTTATTGGCGTCGTGATTGGCGGTATTATTATTCTTATGTATATGCCAATATTTGAATTGGCAGGAAGCATCAATTGATCGAAGCATCAATACAATCCGGGAACAAGCAACCGATTGACATCAATCGCCTGGCCGATATCCGGCGGAGAGCTTTCGAACAAGGCATCTCTGTCATCCAGATATTGGAGGAAACCGGCGGTTATACACCCGATGAGCTGGTACAACAGTTAGGAAAACTACTGCATATGCCGGTGCTGGAAATGAAAGCGATCCATGCCTTAATTCCGGCATTTGACCGGTTACCTTTCGCGGAAGCGATCATGCATGAATGTGCATTATTCTGTAGAGACCAGAACTATTTACTTGCTGTCAGCAATCCATTTTCAAGCAAATTGCGTGCATGGGCTGAAGAACGTTTTGATATGGCTGTTGAATGGTATTTGGTGCATCCGGCTGACCTGACCGCTTTTTTTACTCAGCAAGAAAAAACCATGCGTGCCATGGATCAAGTATTACCTTCGACTGAGCTAGACAATATACAGAGCGGCATCGAAGATTTATCGTTAAAGAGTATCAATGCGGGTACCAGCCAGGTTGTTCGGCTAGTGCATTCTACCTTGTATGACGCGCATAAATCCCAGGCCAGTGATATTCATCTGGAAATGACAACCGGCGCCCTCTCGATCAAATACCGCATCGACGGTGTATTAACATCCATTGGTGTAATGCAGGGCGCAGACTTGGCTGAGCAAGTCATTTCCCGTATCAAAGTGATGTCTGAATTGGATATCGCGGAGCGTAGGGTGCCGCAAGACGGCCGATTTAAGATTTCTATCCAGGGGCGGGAAATTGATTTTCGTGTTTCCATCATGCCGAGTATTTTTGGCGAAGACGCTGTTTTGCGTATTCTTGACCGGCAGGCGCTGTCCGACCATATTGAAGGATTGACATTAAATCAACTGGGTTTTAATCAAGCAGCCATTGCGATTATTCGCCGCCTTAGCTCGGAACCCTATGGGATGTTGCTGGTTACTGGTCCAACCGGCAGTGGTAAGACAACCTCGCTGTATGCTGCAATATCGGAAGTGAATCATGGTCATGACAAGATCGTTACCATTGAAGATCCGATTGAATATCAGTTGCCCGGTGTTTTGCAAATACCGGTTAATGAGAAAAAAGGATTGACCTTTGCACGGGGGCTGCGCTCAATCCTGCGTCATGATCCTGATAAAATAATGGTAGGTGAGATTCGCGATGCTGAAACAGCGCAAATTGCCATACAGGCTGCGCTGACCGGGCATCTTGTATTTACAACGGTGCATGCCAATAATGTGTTTGATGTCATTGGACGCTTTTCCCATATGGGCGTGGATCCTTACAGCTTTGTGTCGGCTTTAAACGGGATCGTTGCGCAGAGATTAGTACGTTTGTTATGTGTACACTGCGCAGTGGAAGAACGCCCGGATGACAAACTGATTGCGGAATCCGGAATTTCCGCCGAAGAAGCGAGTCAATTTAAGTTTCGAAGCGGAAAAGGTTGCGGCCAATGCCGGGGAAGCGGGTATCGGGGAAGAAATGCAATTGCCGAGATTCTGATTTTGAATGATGAAATCCGCGAATTGATTGTTGCACAAGAGCCGATACGGCGTATCAAAGAAGCAGCACGAAATAATGGCACGCATTTTCTCCGGGAAGGCGCTTTAGATATGGTCAAGCAAGGATTAACCAGCTTAGAGGAGGCAAACCGTGTCACGATTGTGGCGTGATCAGATTGAAGTTTTTCTGGCGCCTGGACGGGTGGATCTGGTTCGTTCGGCACGGGGTTTTAAGCCGGTGCAATTGGCTAAAGTGGCAGTATTGTGCGAGCGTGTTCCAGGTGTGCCTATTTGGGAATCCGCCTTGCGCCAATTGGAAGAAAAACTGGGAGATGCGGCTAGTACGGAACTGGCGATAACGCTGTCAAATCACTTTGTCCGTTATGTTGCACTGCCGCCGCAAGCAGAAATAACCTCGCCGGAGGAAGTGATGTCCTACGCCACTTTTCGGATGCGAGAAGTTTATGCGGAACGTGTTGATTCTTGGGTACTCAGTGTCAGTGAATGGAGTCCGGTGAATGGCGCGGTTTGCGCGGCAATTCCTCGTGATTTGATGGTGCGGGTGGAAGAGATGGCTGTACGTTATCAATTTAAACTGAAAGAAATCGAGCCTTATTTGGCATCCGCTTATGATCGATGGCAAAAGCTGTTGCGCGGCAATAAAATATACTTTGTTGTGATAGAAAGCGGGCGAATTTGTGTTGCCCTATTGATAAACGGAATTTGGTACAGTATACGTAATCAGCGAATCCTGCAAAATGTGGCGGATGAGCTTCTCGCTGCGCTGGATCAGGAAGCGGTACTGTCTGGAAATAAAGAAGCTGTTGAACTGGTTCATTTGTTTGCACCAGAGCATCCGGATTTAACACTGCCTGAGAACTGTGGGTGGCGTATTGTGCCGATACAAACCGGGCAAATACCTGTACTCGCGCATTATCCAACTGTGCCAACCGATTATGCCGGGATAAATCAATGCCTCGCTTGAGATTAAAATTTCCTGATAATGGACAGTCCGTTCCGCATATTGATTATTCGATGCTGCTTATTGGATTGCTGGTTCTTACCGGCGTGCTTTTGCAATTCCAGCAAATCACTGAAGAAGTGAATTATTGGACTAATCGCGTCGAGCGCTTGGAAAAACAGCAACAACAAAAAAAGACTGCGCCACGTACTCGTGGAACACCGCGGGTCAAAGAATTCAGTCAGGAGATTCGCAAAGAAATCATCCAGGCCAATGCGATTTTGGATCAAATTAATTTACCCTGGGAAACATTATTTGATTCAATCGAAAATGCGGCTACTGAGGAAATCGCGTTATTATCTTTGCAGCCGACCGTGTCTAACCGGACATTACGTATCAGTGGTGAAGCTAAGAATATGTCCGAGTTACTTGATTTTGTAGAAGCATTGGAACGTGAATTGACTTTTGAAAATGTGCATTTGTTAAATTATAAGATTAAACAAGATAATCCACATCGTCCGATTGTTTTTCTTCTGACCGCAGCATGGATTCAGACCTCTTGAAAACTGAAACACTCCAAACACAATTCAATCAACTGGTATTGCTACTGCGTTGGCAGGTAGGGCGCCTTGGTAATATTGGTAAGATCGGCCTAGGCTTAATTGTGGCTACCGGAATCTATTTTTTCTCGGCGGTTTTGCCGCAAGAATCAACTTTGCTGAAACTGCAAGAGCGTGCTGATCTGCTTCAGATGCAGGCATTATCCAAACAAATACCCGGCGAAACGGAAACCGGAAAACAAATGAATGGTGAACAAGCACTGCAAGCGTTTTATGAGTTCTTCCCGCGTATTGATTCATCACCATTCTGGATCCGTGAATTGGTGCAACTGGCTAAAAAACAAGGGGTGGAACTCAGCAGCAGCGAATATCGCCTAGTTAATGAAAACGACGCACGTTTAGCCCGGTATGAGATGATATTGCCGGTAAAAGGCGGGTATTCTCAAATACGCGCTTTTATGGCTGATGCGCTTGAAGCTGTTCCTGCCATGGCAATCTCTGCTATCGCCATTAAACGTGAGAACGTTACCGCTGAAAAACTTGAAGCGCGTCTTGAAATTAATCTTTACTTGAATAAATAAACAAGATGGATCAATCTGAAAAAAAACGAAAATTGATTGTAGGCGGTGCATTGGTTGCAACATTGATCGCCGCTGTGCTGGTTGAAGAGGAAGAAACAGTAATCGATACAGTAGATACCATACAACCGGTCAAACCATCCGGTGATCGAGTAAAGAATCAGGAAAATAATGTTGAGCAACTGGATGTGAGTAAACTGGGCCAAAGAAAATTCAGCTCGCTGGCTGGAGAGCTTTTTGTGCCCACTACTTGGGCACCCAAGCAACCGCAAGCCAATCTGCAAGAACAAGCTGCAATCGCAGCACAGACAGCAAAAGCATCTGCCCCCCCGCCAGCACCAACAGCGCCGCCCCTACAATTTAAATATACTGGTAAGGCAATCGCAGACAATGAAACATGGATTTTCCTCTCTCAGGCAGGGGAAAATCTTATTGCTAAACTGGGTGGGAAAATCAATGATAAATATCGATTGGATTCAATCAATGATGATGCGATTACAATGACTTATTTGCCACTGAATATAAAGCAGACACTCACGATCAATAATAAATTAGCAGGAAATTTTCGATGAGAAGCTGGAGAATTTTAATCCTTAGCATACTGCTTATTATCACAACAGGATGTGCCATCAATAACAAAACATTCGGTACCCGGAATATCGGATTTGATGATGGGCAGAAACTCATTACTGAAGGTAAGTTTGAAAGTGGATTGCAAAAACTCGAGCAAGCAGCGCGCGAAGAACCCGAGAATAGAGAAATTCGTACTGTACTGATACGGTCGCGCGAAGAAGTTCTTGGCAAATTATTTTTTGAAGCGGATAGTTTGCGGTTTTCAGGTAATCTAGAACAAGCTGAACAAGGTTATCAACGCATTCTGAACATATATCCACTTCATGAACGGGCAAAGGAAGGTATCGAGGCATTAAAATCAGAGCGCCGACATATTGTTGCCGTCGATTCTGCGAAGGCATTACTGACACGCAATGATGTAGCCGGAGCAGAAATAATTGTGCGTGCCGTGTTGCAGGAAAATCCCCAGCAATCACATGCCCGTGAATTGATTTCACAAATCAATTCACGCATGACACGTCCTGAGGTATCCGATCTGGCACTGGAATCCGCTTTTAAGAAAGCTTTAACCATGGAATTTAAAGATACCGACTTGAAATCGGTATTTGAAATCATGTCGCGGACAGCCGGTATTAATTTTGTTTTTGATAAGGATATTCGACAAGAAACAAAAATTTCTATTTTTGTTCGCAATAATACGATTGAAGATATTCTCAAACTATTACTGATTACTAATCAACTGGCTTATAAGGTGCTTAATAGTAATTCGTTATTGATATACCCGGGTACACCGGCGAAACAGAAAGATTATCAGGAATTAGTCGTGCGCAGCTTTCATGTTGCCTATACCGATGTGAAACAAATGGTTGCCATGGTCAGAGGTATCGTCAAGGCGAAAGACATCTATGTGAATGAGCAGCTCAATCTATTTATCATGCGCGATACGCTTGAAGCCATCCGGCTAACGGAACGATTGGTGTCATTAAACGATCTGGCGGAACCGGAAGTCATGTTGGATGTTGCCATTCTTGAAATCGCGCGTAATAACGATTTCCTGCTGGGTCCTAAAATTCCTACATCAGTTACATTTAGTGGGTTCGGCGCAACAGCTGCCGCAGGCGCCACTGCAGCTACAGCTGGCCCAACCCCGGCTCTGCTCAATCAGATTGGTTTTGATGGTTTTAAAAGTTTTGGCATGAACAGTCAAGCCGTAATAGATTTTAAACAAACGCTCTCAAATGCCGACATATTGGCAAACCCTCGGATTCGAGTAAGTAATAAAGAAAAAGCAAAGATTCATATTGGTGAGAAGCGACCTTTTTTCACCGCCAATGTTCAGCCCGGCATTAATTCTATCGTTACTTCAACGCCGACTTTTATCGATTTGGGGGTTAAGCTGGATGTTGAACCACGCATCGGTTTAAACGATGATGTCACAATGAAAATTACGCTCGAAGTAAGCAATAGGACTGGAGATCTGCAAGGCCCGAGTGGCGCAACCGCTCCCATCGTCGGAACTCGTACTGCTGAGACCATTCTGACATTGAAAGATGGAGAAACACAGGTATTGGCAGGACTCATTGATAATAGGGAGACAAAATCGGTGGGTGGGTTAGCTGGATTATTAAATATTCCCGGTCTTGACAGATTGACATCCAGTCAAAATATTGGTCGTACAAAAACTGAGATCGTGTTATTGATTACTCCGCGTATCATTCGCAATATTCCCCAACCAACGAACCTGGGAAGCGAATATCATTTTGGCACTGCCAGCGAGGCGGGTAAATTGCCGGTCACCATTAAAAAGACCGCAGCGCAATCACTGTCGATTGCGCCGGCTGGACCGGGGCGTGGTGGTGCAAGAGGCGCAGCTGATGCTTTCGCGCCATCGGATGATCAGATCCCTCCCCCGAATCCTTTTGCCAGTGCTGCTTCGAGCGCAACGGCTACTCCGGCGCTTACACTACAAGCGCCAACCAACGTGGGCTTGGATAAAGAATTTTCGGTTAATGTCCGGCTGGTTGGTGCGAAAGCTACGGTTAATACTGACCTGCAATTAACTTACGAAGCCAGTGTGTTGGAAGCGCTGGATGGCGGAGATAAATCCGGGACACGCACAATCAAGTTAGGTAAAGATCAAACGTCTGGTTTGGCGACGCAGATACGCTTTAAGGTGATTGCAGCAAACCCAGGCGCAACAGAAATTAATATCCAGAATGCGGTCGCAGAAGACCTGGAAAATGGCGCCGCAGTTGAAGTAATACTGCCGCCACCTGCAAGTGTTAATATCAAATAAGCAGGGGATGAAGCATTTACTCGGAATCTCTGGCAAACACAGGGGTTTTACGCTGATTGAGCTAATGATCGTTGTGGCGATCATGGCCATTCTGGCCACAGCAGCGATGCCGTTGCGCGAGCTCATGGTAAAACGCGAAAAAGAGCAAGAGTTGCGCGTTGCCCTGCGACAGATACGCTCGGCAATTGACGCCTATAAACAAGCGGTAGATGAAGGACGTATCACCAAGAAAGCCGATGAATTCGGTTATCCGCCTCGGCTAGAAGAATTGTTTATGGGGGTGCCAGACATTAAAAGTCCGGATAAGAAGATAATTTATTTTCTGCGCCGCTTACCCAGAGATCCGATGTTTGTTGAGCTGGATGTCGCCGGTATAACAGCAACTCCGGCTGCAGACACTTGGGGAAAACGTAGTTACGAGAGTCCCTGGGATAGTCCCAAAGAAGGTGATGATGTTTTTGATGTTCACTCACGTTCAGAAGGCATAGGCCTTAATGGCATTCCTTATCGGGAATGGTGATGGATATGTCTGGCAAGCCGAAGTACAAAGGATTTACACTGATCGAACTACTGGTGGTCATGGCAATCATCGCCACTTTATTAAGTATTGTCGCGCCGCGTTATTTCAATTCACTCGATAAAGCCAAAGAATCCGTTCTACGGCAGGACCTCGGGATCATGCGTAACGCGATTGATCAATTTTATTCCGACTTTGGTAAGTATCCCATCGATCTGGAAGAATTGGTCGACAAGCGATATTTACGCAGCGTCCCGATAGATCCATTCACTGAGAATAACAAAACCTGGATTGAAGTGCCTCCCAAGAATCCAGTCGAAACAGGTGTCTATGATGTTCACAGCGGCCATTCAGGACGCGCATCGGATGGCACGTTTTATGAAGAATGGTAAGCGATCCCAGTTTGTTCGAATTTTGATAGCGAAAGAAGTATGCTGCAGCTAGAAAATGGTTTTGTTTATCTTTGGGCTTTATTTGCAGTTGCTTTAGCTGGGATTGTGATGGCAGGAACGGGACAGGTATGGCAAGCCAAATCTCAGCGGGAAAAAGAAGCGGAATTGTTATATGTAGGTGAGGAATTCCGCAAAGCAATTATGTCTTATTACAATACAGGCACTAAACAATATCCGGAATCTCTGGAAGATTTGCTTCAGGATAAACGTACACCGGCCATTAAACGCCATTTGCGTAAAATCTATACGGATCCGGTAATGAACACAACTGAGTGGGGTATTGTGGAGGAACCTCCACCCGGTAATAACGCAGCAGCCAATAAGACCGCAGCGCCTGGTAATAGCCCTGCGCCTAATAAGAACCCAGCATCCGGTACTAGCGCCGCGCCCAGCAGTAATCCGGCATCCAGTACTAGCCTGGCGCCCAATAATCCGGCCCCCAACAGTACAGCACCAAATAGTAGCTCGGTAACAACCTCCAATATCAGTAAGCGAATTATTGGGGTATATAGCCTCTCTGAAAAAAAGCCGATTAAGAAAGATAAATTTCCTGAGCATTTTGCGAAATTCTCGGAAGCGCTGACCTATCAGGATTGGAAGTTTGTTTATAAGCCGGGCGATACCAGCAGCTCGACAAAGCCAGCATCGACTCCAGCAAAACCGAGTGCGGCTGCACCAACCGCTTCGCCCTTTGCACCACAATCTTCATCGAAGACAAATCCTTCGCCTTCTTCTCCGGGAAATGCTTCTCCCTTTGCACCGCAATCAGCACCGGCTAGCCCCAATGCACCCTCATCGGGTTTTCCGTCGGGGCAATAGCGAGTTTCATAAAATAAGTGTTTTACCTTTCTCAGACACCGGGATAGTGCCAATATGCCGCTGCTCCTGAAGAATGCTTTGAAAGAAGCTATGTTCGCAATCGCACAGAAGAATTTTCTGCGAAATGATATTTTAGAAAAATAAGCAAAATCCTTATTTAGTTGTCGAGAATTTCAGTCTATCCTGCGAGGGTATGTAATTCTAGAATACAAAAATTAGCGAAAGGGGGATTTATTGTGCGACTGCACGAATGATGCAGGGTTTTTCTGTATTTTTCTGTAGTTATTTTTAATGAAAAAGTGAGCTTATGATGAAACCAAAAATTCTGATATCTTTATTTATAGTGGTTTTTGCAGGACTGACGAGTGTTGCGAATGCTGCCGTGACTATCCATTTTGACTCGACAGAATGTCCTTCGTGCACCAGCATGATCCCTGTCGGCGGTGGTGAATGGAGTACTCTTGGACTGACAGTAAGTAATGCCAGCTGGTACTCTGATAGCCGCGACACCTTCGACACCATGGGCTTGACCGTAACCTCTGCCACCAGTCCGGCTGTAATCAGCTTGGCAACCGTCTCCACTGATATGACTTTTGATTATTGGGTAATAGGTGGATTTATTGGTACTTACGAAGCTTTTGATTCCACCCATGGTTCATTGGGAAGCCTTTTGGTTGACGCTACCGGAAGAAGTGATTTGCTAGGCGCCTTTACATTTACAGGTTCCGTCGCATCGTTGGAATGGAGAGGGGCGTCTTCACAAATCTCCACACTGACCGTTTCAGCAGTTCCAATCCCAGAACCCGAGACTTACGCGATGTTGTTGGCCGGATTAGGATTGCTGGGTTTTGCAGCGCGTCGCAGACAGCAAAACGCTTAATCTGAATTTAAGCATTAAAAAAGGAGCAATCTTCTTTTTAGGAAGCTCCTTTTTTATTTACCTATAGCTTTATAGTACAGTAGCTTCCACCCGTTCTAATCAAAAAGAATAATTTATCCCATCAGTTTAAGTTTCGGTGCTGCGATAAGCCGTCACCTGAATTTCAATTTTCATGCGTGGATCGGATAATCCCGCAGCAAGCATCATGGCCGATGGCCGGACCTCTCCCAGATACTTGCGCATGATCGGCCAGCATTTTTCGAAATCCTCGGCTTTGGGAAACACATAAGTGACACGCACCACATCTTTCATGCTCGCGCCTGCTTGTTGTAACGCTGCCTCGATATTTTTAAAACACTGTTCTGCCTGCTCCAACAAATCATCAGAAATAGTCATCTTGCTGTAATCAAAGCCTGTTGTGCCGGAAACCAGAATCCAGTTGTCCTCAACCACTGCGCGCGAGTAACCGATTTCGTGTTCAAACGTGGAGCCCGAGCTGATGAGTTGACGTGCCATATTGTTTTATCCTTCTATTTGATTTAAAAAATTTTGCGTAAGATACCACTATAATTGCGCAATGAGTCAGTTGCAAAGCAAGTTCTTAACCGGCACTTCCAAATCTGTAGACAATAATGGCACTCACACTGTACTGGCATGATTATGAAACCTTTGGCGCCGATCCACGGCGAGACCGCCCTGCGCAATTTGCCGGGGTGCGCACCGATGAAGCGCTGAACGAGATAGGCGAGCCGCTGGTTATTTATTGTAAACCGGCCCGCGATTTCCTGCCGCATCCGGAAGCCTGCCTACTCACCGGAATTACACCGCAGCTAGCCGATGAGAAAGGCTTACCTGAACCGGAATTTATTGCGCGTATCCATGCCGAATTTGCGCAGCCGAATACCTGCGGTGTCGGCTACAATTCGTTGCGTTTCGACGATGAAGTCACACGTTTTACGCTGTATCGCAATTTTTACGACCCGTATGCGCGCGAATGGCAGCAAGGCAATTCGCGCTGGGACATCATTGATCTGGTACGCATGACGTATGCGCTACGTCCCGCCGGTATCGTCTGGCCGCAACATGAAGAAGGGCAACCCAGTTTTCGTCTGGAAGATTTGGTGGCTGCTAACGGAATTCTGCATGAATCCGCGCATGATGCCTTGTCCGATGTGCGTGCTACCATTGCTTTGGCGCGATTGTTACGCACGCAACAATCGCGCCTCTACGATTGGCTTTTTCAACTGCGCGATAAACGTAAAGCCGCAACTCAGCTTGATTTAGCCACCCACAATCCGGTCTTGCACACAACACGCATGTATCCGGCCAAAACCGGCTGCACGTCGCTGGTAATGCCATTGATCTCCGAACCGGGGAACAACAATAGCGTGCTGGTTTATGACTTGCGCCAAGATCCGGGCATGTTCCTGCCGCTGGATGCTGACGAACTGAGTCAATTGCTATTCACCCGCAACGACGATTTGCCCGAAGGTATGCAACGGTTACCGGTCAAATCAGTGAAAATCAACAAATGCCCAGCGCTGGCACCCAGGAATACGCTGGATGCTGAAGCTGCCGAACGCATCGCGCTCGACTTGGATGCGTGTTACCAGCATTGGCAGAAACTATGCGCACAACCGGATTTTTTTCAACGTGTGGCGACCGCATACACCAGCCGTGCGTTTGAACCTTCCGGTGATGTGGACGTGGCTCTGTATGATGGTTTTCTGGACAATGCAGATGCTGCATCACTGGCGCAAATACGGCGTGTTTCACCGAAACAACTGGCGAAAATGCGGTTTGACTTTCATGACCAGCGACTGCCCGAGCTGCTGTTCCGCTATCGCGCCCGCAACTGGCCGGAAACATTGATCCAAACAGAGGCACAACGCTGGGAACAGATGCGCTTGCAGCGGCTGACACAAGGCGAAGGCGGCAGGAGCATTATTTTTTCCGAATTTTCGGTGCAGATTGCGTTGTTGCGCGAGGCGCATAAAACTGATGGGAATGCTGGGCGGATATTAGACGAACTGGAGGGGTGGGGTAAAGATTTGTTGGATTCATAAAAAGCTTGCTACTAAGATTTAAGCAAACAAGCCCGAGTGCTATTGAAAAGAAGTTCGCATTGCGTTCATTTTCCGTTTTCAGTGTCAATAGTGCGATTATGTTTACGAATGTAAGAGTTTCATAGAATTAATATGGAAATTGCGGCTTTTGCGAACAAATCAAACTGCTCAACTTGAGCTTTTTTAATACCCCGTGGTCTTGCCACGGAATTGTTTATTGCTGAGCTGGAAAACATTAACTCTATTCAGTTCCTGCTGGTCGGAAATAATCTTTTCTTGTAATTAGGTTGTGTATTCACTTTAGTTCTCTTTTTATTCAGTATCCATTCAGATTTTGCTTGATATGATGCAAATATTACAAAACATATTTTTAATGGACTGCCTAATGCGCGATGCGTATGAATAGGGTTCAGGTTAATCGTTAAGAATAAGTTTGATTTGTACTGTTTCATTATATTGCGATTGAGGGTGATATGAAAAAATTCAAATTAACTTGCCTAGCTATCATACTTTGTGGGGTGTTTTTAGCACCTCCGGCAGGAGCAGAAG
>NZ_JAKFWH010000049.1 GCF_021731985.1 Nitrosomonas sp. | reverse complement strand
ATGCAATCTCCTGACAAAAGTCAGAAGTTTGGCGCAAGTTGAAATCGATTACAGAAAAATATGTCATTTAGTAATGGTCGTTCAACGAGTTATCATGCGACAATTCTCGAATCTCCGGACACTACTGACTAAATGTGATTTCTTGTGGATAACTTATTTATTATTACCTGGTTTTTAAATTAAACGCAGCTTAAAAATTAAACTGTATAGCCGCCCTTAGGGTATATGTAAAATTTGCCTAACAAAATGGGAGAATACTCCTTTTCTCCCAGTACATACATACTGCTATTCTGTATTAGAATGATAGGACACTTGTCCTAAATAATTTTCTCCAACATACCGGGGTTCTAGAATCAGTCGATACCAGAGCTCAGTTTAAGCATTTTCTTTTCTGTCACGCGTCATAAAACCTAGCAAGCCTAAACCTGCCAGCAGCATGGCGTATGATTCGGGTTCGGGGACGGCTGTAATAGTGGTGGTGAAATAAGCTTCACCTACGGTACCGCTTGGACCCGTCCAAATCCATCGCGCATCCGGTGCAATACTGCTCATTGTACCCCAAGGCCCTACGCCATTTGCACCGAAACCATCGTAAGGGGTGTTATAAGCTAAGCCAAACCCGGTGGCATTGACTTCCCAATCAATCGAATTGGAGGCAAGCGTTTGCGTCCCATTTCCGAAGGTAAAATTTGTGTCTGACAAACTAAAGCTACCAAGAAAAGCGCTAGGTGCACCAAAAACGTCTTTCGCTGCGATGTGCAGATAGTACGTATTGCCTGAAGTCAGAGTAGTTGAGAATGACTGAACTGAAGGCCAGGAACTGCCGGATACCAAAGGCGTGCCCGCGACGGAATCGTCAGTGCTTAAATAGGCCGTAAACGCATCATCAGCAGTCAAATTGCCGGATAGCGTTGTGGCCGACGCGCTGATAGGCAAAAGTGCCGAGAATGCCAGGATAGTAATGAGTTTGTTGATAGGTTTCATGGATATTTCCTATGTTAAAAAATGACTCAATCGAAATTGGTGTTTATAGAATAAAGCTTTTTATGCATACACAATGCTATTTAGAGTAACTGATGTGTAAATTAATTCTTTGGTCAATTGATACTTGATTTACTATGATATTTGACCTGCGTTGTCATATATAAAATAAATAAGCTGTATCGGAGAAGTAAACATCTTTCCAGCCCCTCTATACATTAGTCCTAATTTTTTAAAAAAGAAATAAGGAGTTTGCTTAATTTTTTGACGCGAGTTTGTGAAGCAATAGGAGTCTATTACGCGCAGATTCGTATTACAGTATTCCAAGCGAGAACACTTTACATTGAATCAATTAGCTGAACGAGAAAAAGGGGGTTGTCTATTAAGACCAACCCCTTCTTTGTTATTGGTAGCGAATCCCAGATTCGAACTGGGGACCAACGGATTATGATTCCGCTGCTCTAACCACTGAGCTAATTCGCCATATGCACAGACGCAAGAGGCGGCATTCTGCCTTTGAGGGGATGGTTTGTCAAGTTCAAAAATGTGACTTGACAAGGGTTTATGCGTGTTTTCATAGGGTTGAGGCCGGTTCGGTTGCACTTTATTCAGTGTTGATGATTAAAGTTTGTTTGACTAAGTTGCACGGGCATCGGTTTCGTCGAATTAATAAATGAAATCCTGCGTTCAGCGGGTATGCAGTTTGTGTTACCCGTCCGTTGCAAAGCGGCTGTATAATCAGTTTTATGAAATTCGATATGATAGTGATTGGCGGTGGACTCGTTGGGGCAAGCTTGGTGGCTGCGCTGAGGGATAGTGGTTTGAAAATAGCGCTGATAGAGCCGCATGAGTCCATGCCATTGCCACGAGATGAGGGTTGGGATAGCCGAGTCTATGCGATTAGCCCAGGGAGCGCGGCTTTTCTGGAAGAATTGGGGGTGTGGCAGCGCTTGGAAGCTGAACGTGTGGCACCGGTTTATGAGATGGCGGTATTTGGCGATGACAATAGCGCGCATATTAATTTTAGCGCGTATGAGATTGGCATATCGGAACTGGCATTTATCGCGGAAAATCGCCAGCTGCAAACAGCCGTCTGGGAAGTGCTTAAATCCCCGAACGAGAATATACAAATACTTTGTCCAGCAAAATGTACCGCAATCGTCTGGCAGGAGTCGCATGTCGATGTGCAATTGACGGACGGCAGTCAGCTTCAGGCTGCATTGGTGGTAGGTGCGGATGGCGTAAATTCCTGGGTGCGCAGGCAAGCTGAAGTCGATGTGAAACAACATGCCTACAACCAGATCGGTGTGGTGGCAAATTTTAGCGCGGAATTGTCACACCGTTATATTGCGCATCAATGGTTCAGGCGGGATGGCGTGCTGGCGTTGTTGCCGTTACCGGATAAGCGGGTATCCATGGTTTGGTCTACCAGTGAAGAACAGGCGGAGATACTGCGCAATTTACCAACGGAAGAACTCTGTCGACGGGTGGAAGTGGCCGCTTCGCATATGCTGGGTGCATTGCAACTGATTACACCGCCGGTGGGTTTCCCGTTAAATTTTGTGCATGTGGAAAAATTAGTTAAGCCACGGCTGGTGTTGATCGGTGATGCAGCGCATGGCATTCATCCGCTGGCCGGACAGGGTGTTAACCTGGGTTTGCGGGATACACGGGAACTTGCAGCGGTACTCAGCGCGCGTGGATTGCAAACAGATTGTGGTGATTTTATGTTGTTGCGGCGTTACGAGCTGGCGCGCAAGGAAGATATATTGGCTTTAGAATTAGTGACCGATAGCTTGCAGAAATTATTCAATAATTCCAATCCGACACTGGCCCGATTGCGGAATCTAGGGCTTGAGATAACCAATCGCTTGCCGCTGATTAAAAATCAACTGATGCAGCACGCTTTGAATTAAATTACATTTTTAAAACTGGAGTCATCATGACTATGCGCTGGAAGCTTCTCATTTCAATCTTGGTATTTGGTTTTTTTTCTAAAGCAATCTGGGCTGATGAAGCAGCTTTAAGAAAGGCCATTCAACCCCATTTTGCGGATAGTAAAATTGAAAGCTTGAAGAAAACGCCTTATTTGGGATTGTATGAAGTGGTTGTCGGTGATGAGGTTTTTTATACCGATGCTAAAGCCGATTATTTTTTCTTTGGCCATGTGATCGACACCAAGACCCGGACGAGCATGACCAATGAACGGATCCAGGAGATCAAGGCTGCTCGACGTGTTCCGCTAGATTCTTTGCCGTTGGAATCGGCGATCAAGGTCGTGAAAGGCGATGGCAAGCGCCGAGTGGCGATTTTTACCGATCCTAATTGCCCGTACTGCAAGCAATTGGAAAAAGAATTGCTCAATGTGACGAATGTTACGATCTATACCTTGTTGTATCCGGTGCTCAAAGGATCTATGGAGTTATCCAAAAAGATCTGGTGCTCAGATAACAAAATTAAAGCTTGGGATGATTTTATGTTGAAAGGTGTGGCGCCAACGAGTAAAGATTGCGAAACACCTTTGGACGTACTGGTGAAGTCTGGTCAAGAGAATAAAGTAAGCGGCACGCCAACATTAATTTTTGCAGATGGCTCGGTTGTGGGCGGCATGATTCCGGCGACAGCGATTGAGGAAAAACTGGAAAGCGCAAGTAAGAGCAAATAGAGTTTCAAGTTGAACACGCTTAAAAAAGCTTGCTGAATTACTTCAGCAAGCTTTTTTTATTGCCGTGTCAATGCAGGTGCCGTATAACCACGGGGCATCAACACCCACATTTTTCCCGATTGCTTCATTCTGCCCGCTTGATTGCCAGCTTCATGGCCAAATCCCCAGAAGAAATCAGCGCGAATCCCGCCTTTGATGGCGCTACCGACATCCTGCGCGACCATGAGCCGATTCAAGGGTTTGTTGGTGTTTGGCCAGGTGGTTGCCAGAAATACCGGTGCGCCTTGCGGGATTGAAAGCGGATCGATGGCGATGCTCCTCCCGGCTGTTAATGGCACACCCAGAGCGCCGATCGGGCCGGATAAATCGGCGGGTAGTTCACGAAAAAATACGTAACGTGCGTTTTGTTGCAGCAACGCAGGCAACTTACTCGGGTTTTGTTGTCCCCATTGCTTGATGCCCTGCATGGAGGCTTTTTCCAGGGGTAATTCGCCGCGCTGTACCAGAAGTTTGCCAATGGAGTTATACGGGTGACCGTTCTGGTCGGAAAAGCCTATTTTTATCATGTCTCCGTTATCGAAAACGATTCTACCGGAACCTTGGATGTGCAGAAAAAACAATTCCACTTCGTCTTCCACCCACAAGAGTTCATAACCGTTCAATATTTTCGGGTTAGTCATGATTTCTGCCCGGCTGTAATAAGGGACTATTTTGCGTCCATCCACTCGGCCACGCAGGCGCAGATCTTTAAGTTCCGGATAGGCTGCGCCTAAATCTATCGTTAGAAGTTCATTGGGTGTAGCATAAATCGGGTAGCGATAACGGCTGGAGGGTTTTCGGCTGCCTTTGAGCAGCGGTTCGTAGTAGCCTGTCACTAATCCTTCTTGACTGTTATCGGTGTTGATAATCTGATAGGGCGTGAAATAGCTTTCAAAAAAATTTCTCAGCGTAGTGTTATTGGGTTTCTGCAGTGAAGCAGCCGCTTTGCAATTTTCTTTCCAGATCGGTTGTTTGCTTAAAACCGTACAACTTTTCAAAAAAGCCTGCCATGCAGGTAACAGATCATCATCCGCCCAGCCCGTTAGTGCAGACCATTGAGCGCGTTTATGGGTGGATTTTGTCAGCGGTTTTTCGGGCAGTGGCGTGATGGTTTCGGTCGGCTGACTCGGTGGCAGGGTGGGGCTGATTGTTCCAGTCGAACAGGCAGTGAGCAACAGGAACAAAGCAACTACAATAAAACTTAATTGGTTTTTCATCAAATATTGGTTAAAGTGACAGCTTGGTTTCTTAACTTTATAGCAAACTTAAATTATGTGGTTACTTGCAGTCGAAGCAGCTGTGGTATTGGTTTTATTAGCTTTTATTATCTGGTGGACCATGTTTTCAGGTAAAAAAAAGAAAGATGATGAAAACAAAGATTGATAGCAGAGGTCATTCAACGCGTTATTATATATTCTGATTGAAATATTGCCAGATTATGACCCGTCAGATTGGATTCTCAATATCGATAAACTGATGCTGGATACCGAATTTTTGTGCAATGTGGTCACCTAATGCTTGCACACCATAACGCTCCGTTGCATGGTGCCCCGCAACAATAAATGCGACACCGGATTCTCGCGCAGCATGAACATTCTGCTCGGATATTTCACCGGTGATGTAGGCATCAACACCTTGCTGAATCGCTGCTTCAAAATAGCCTTGCGCGGCACCGGTGCACCATGCGATGCGCCGGATAGTTTTATCTGGATCACCAAATATCTTCGGTTTGCGCAACAAAGTCCGTGATATTTTTTCACCCAAAGCACTCAGGGTTGTAGCTTGGGCTAATTCTCCCTGTACTGCGATATCCTGATCGCCAAAATGACCCGTTTCGATAAATCCCAGTTTCTTTCCCAATAGCGCATTGTTTCCGAACTGCGGATGCGCGTCTAACGGCAGATGATAGGCAAATAAATTCATTTGTTGGTGCATAAGCAACGCAATGCGACGGGCTTTCATGCCGGTGATACGTGTATCCTCTCCGCGCCAGAAATAGCCATGGTGAACGAGAACGGCATCTGCTTTGGCTGTCGCGGCAGCTTGCAGAAGATCGAGTGAAGCCGTAACGCCACTAATCAGGGTAAGAATGTTGCCGCGCCCTTCCACTTGCAAGCCATTTGGGCAATAATCACGGAAGCGGGGTATATCCAGTAATTGATTCAGATGGCTTTCCAACTCATCTCGATGCATTGATTTTCTCCTTCGCGCCTATACTACTATCAATAGTACCGCAATAATTTTAATTTTGGAGTAACACGCTTTGATGTACAGACTCTGGTTGATTTTTGCACAAACGGCAACAGTATTGCTGGCTATTTTTTTTGTGATCTCCACGCTACGGCCTGAATTGCTTCCCTGGAAACCCCGGGGAGAAATCGTGACGGTCAAAGAGGCCGTGCCTGTCGTTGAAACGGAAAGACCAGACAGTTATTCCAAGGCGGCCGAAATAGCCATGCCATCCGTCGTCAATATTTTCACCAGTAAAGAAATAAAAGAAGAACCTTCTCATCCGTTGCTGAATGATCCCATGTTTCGCCGATTCTTTGGTGAACAAGAATCTAAAGCGCGCCGTACATCAAGCCTGGGTTCTGGCGTGATTGTCAGTCCTAATGGCTATATATTGACCAATCATCATGTGGTGGAAGCTGCGGATGAAGTAGAAATTGCCTTGGTCGACGGTAGAAAAGCCAAAGCGAGTATTATCGGCTCGGATCCTGAAACAGATCTGGCAGTGCTGAAGATAAAACTGGAAGAATTACCTGCCATAACTTTTGGCCAGTCACAACAAGTTAAAGTGGGCGATGTTGTGCTGGCAGTAGGAAATCCCTTTGGCGTCGGGCAAAGTGTTACCATGGGCATTGTCAGTGCAATGAGCCGGAGCCGGGTTGGGATTAATACTTTTGAAGATTTTATTCAAATCGACGCGGCGATCAATCCGGGTAATTCGGGGGGGGCGCTGACCGATACGTCGGGTAATTTGATCGGTATTAATACGGCGATTTATTCCAGCAGTGGCGGTTCACTGGGCATTGGTTTCGCCATTCCTATCCATGTTGCTAAACAAATCATGGAACAAATTATCCAGTCCGGCAGCGTGACTCGAGGCTGGTTGGGAGTCAGCATGCAGGATATGACGCAGGATCTGGCAGAATCATTTGGTCTGGATAGTCCGATAGGGGCCTTGGTGGCGAGTGTGCTCAGAGATGGTCCGGCAGACAAAGCGGGTATCAAACCTGGCGATATCATCATAGCTGTCGAAGGTAAGCCGATGAAGAATTCATCAGACATGCTGAATCGGGTTGCGGCATTGTCGCCCAATGACACGGTTGCGGTCACTGTGATCCGCAATAAGCAGGAAAAAACAATTCAAGTCACAGTAGGTATACGGCCTAAACAACAGTAATCGCATTCAAGAAAATCAAATCTGAAGCAAACTAAAATTTATGAAGAATCTATTGCCAGCTAACGGATTTTTATCCGTAATTTCCCAGTGGTTTAGCGCTAATATTCTTGCATTAGGGCGTGAGATGCGGCTGTCTTATTTGCCGCCGCTGATGGTTTATGTGGCTGCAGGTATTTCTGGTCTGACAGGTATTGTTGGCACATTTTACGTGAAGGAAAGGCTTGGACTCTCCGCCGAATTTTTAGCCATGCTTGGATTCTGGATGATGTTGCCGTGGGCGTTAAAGATGCCATTGGGTCATTTGGTCGACCTGGTATGGCGCTGGAAGGGTTTGTTGGTGTATCTAGGGGCCAGTTTGATCATGCTGAGCTTGCTGATCATGATAGGATTGCTTGGGCATACCGAAGCGATGGCAGCCATGGCTTCGGTAGAAACTTGGTTTGTGGTATCGGCTTTACTGGCACCGATTGGTTATGTTTTACAGGATGTGGTGGCAGATGCCATGACCGTTGAAGCAGTGCCGCGTGTCGATGAGAATGGTCAGAAGCTGGACCCGGATAAACGTAAATTAATGCATGTCACCATGCAAACCTTGGGACGTGTCGCCATCATCGGCGGGGGTGTGCTGGTATCCATTGCCAATGTTTTTTTACTGCGCGATGCGGGTGCGCTGCCAGAAGCCGAAAAAGAAGCTGTCTACTTATTTGTTTATCAATTGGCGTTGATTATTCCATTGGTTTCTATTTTTGGCGTGGTCTTCGCATCCTGGTTGCAGCGGCGTGACATGAAACGTTTTCTTGCGCAAGGCCATAGCCGGCAGGAAGCGGGCGTATTACTGGGTCTTCATTCAGAACCACCGTCCATTAACTGGTGGATTCTGGGTGGTGGATTAGTTTTTACTGTTCTGTCATTGGGCGTCGGTCTGAGCCGTATATCCGGTGGAGAAGAAATCGTATTTATTATTTCCATGGCAATCGTTATATTTCTGATGTGGCGATTGACTGGAGAGCTTGAACCGGATGCGCGCAATGTGCTGGTTGGTACAGCCGTTATGATATTCGTATTTCGTGCGATTCCCGGGCCGGGTGCCGGTTCCACCTGGTGGATGATTGATACCTTGGGTTTTGATCAGCAGTTTCTCGCCGTATTGTCTTTGGTTGGCGCTGTACTGACACTATTCGGCATGTTTATTTTCCGCCGCTTCATGGCCGAGCGCTCGATTGCTTACATCATCGGCTTTCTTACTATCGTCGGCACCTTCCTTTCGGCGCCGATTATTGGCATGTATTTTGGTCTGCATGAGTGGACTGCTTCAGTAACGGGAGGTGTAGTCGATGCGCGTTTCATTGTGCTGATTGATACCGCACTGGAATCACCGCTGGGCCAGATTGCCATGATTCCGATGCTGGCTTGGATTGCAAATTCTGCACCGGAAAAGCTCAAGGCTACTTTTTTTGCGGTGATGGCATCCTTTACGAACTTGGCTCTATCGGCTTCACAACTGGGAACCAAGTATCTCAATCAATTGTATGAAGTGAAACGCGAAGTGAAAGATATTGCCTCAGGTCAAGTGACAATTCCGGCAGACTATAGCGAGTTAGGACATCTGTTGATTACTGTCACAATCATTGGATTTGTATTGCCGCTGATTACGATTTTGATCGTTAAACATTCACGCTTTCGTAACGCTTGATTAACCCCGGTTCTATTCAATTTCTTCACAGACTATATAGTCAAGTATCTGAAATATAGATAATTCATGAGTGGCTAAATTAATTCTTGCTGAATCCGTTATTACTTTGACCGGCGTCCATAGCAGTTTTGAATTATGTATGCGGGTATTTTTTAATCTACAAAACTGAAGCGTTTTTTATGTTCTACGCATCAGTATTTGTTTTTGATAAAGGAGATATTATGAAGCAACTGTTTTTAATGATGACTTTATTATTTCTGTTTACGGGGACAGCTCTCGCGGCTGTTAATATCAATACAGCTTCGCAAACTGAATTGGAAGCTCTGCAAGGGATTGGCCCTGCCAAAGCAAAGGCGATCATTGAGCATCGCGAGAAAAGCGGTGCTTTTGCTTCGATAGATGATTTGGCGAAGGTGAGTGGTATTGGCCCGGGAATTGTCAAACAACTGCGTGATGTGGTTACCGTAGAAGGCGAGAAAAGCGCAGAGGCTCCAGCTAAACCGGAGTAATGTTTTTGTTGTCGATTTAAAACCCCCTCTGAGTTCTCTTCAGAGGGGGTTTTTATTTGGATGAGCGCAGTGTTTCATTGCAGGCCGCATGTGTGATAATCTCAAACGATCTAATATAAGATTAGCGCTCATGTATAAAACGATTGAGAATTTTGTTGGTAATACGCCCTTAGTAAAACTTAAGCACCTGCCTGGAGCAACCAGTAATGTCATACTCGCCAAGCTCGAGGGTAATAATCCGGCCGGCTCGGTAAAAGACCGGCCGGCGTTGTCGATGATTTCTCATGCACAGCAACGTGGAGAAATTAAACCGGGCGATACGCTGATTGAAGCGACCAGTGGTAATACCGGTATCGCGCTGGCAATGGCTGCCGCAATTATGGGTTATCGCATGGTATTGATCATGCCAGAGAATTTGAGTATAGAACGGCGGCAATCCATGAGCGCATACGGCGCAAAAATTATACTCACTCCAAAAGCAGGAAGTATGGAGCATGCGCGGGATTTAGCGGAGAAGATGCAGAATGAAGGACAAGGAATAATTCTTAATCAATTTGCTAATCCGGATAATCCTTTGGCGCATTACGAAGGTACGGCACCAGAAATCTGGCGGGATACCCAAGGAAAGATTACACATTTTGTCAGTAGTATGGGAACTACTGGTACGATCATGGGTTGTGCGAGATTCTTTAAAGAACAACAATCAACGATTAAAATTATTGGTGTGCAGCCGGAAGAGGGAGCACAAATTCCAGGCATTCGCAAATGGTCCCCAGCTTACTTGCCTAAAATATATGACCCGAAACAGGTTGATGAACTGTTGTACGTTTCTCAAAACGAAGCTGAAGACCTGACGCGACGGCTGGCCAGAGAAGAAGGAATTTTCGCAGGTATCTCATCAGGAGGGGCCTTGGCGGCTGCGTTAAGGATATCCGCTCAAGTTGAGAATGCGGTGATTGTGCTGATTGTTTGTGACCGCGGCGATCGTTATTTGTCTACCGGGGTTTTTCCTGCTTAGCAGGTCGTTGAAAAACGTTTTCGAGGTAGCCGATGCAAGGCAAAAACAGGCGAAAAAGCGCAGTTTATGCTTAATAAATGAGCATTCTGAGTCTGTTTTTAACACCGCAACGGCAACGCAGATAGTTTTTCAACGGCCTGTTAGAGAAATTTGCACGGTAATTGGGTGCCCCTTCAATTTTAAGTCAGTGCGACACAGAATTTTTTGCAATAAAGTTCAATCAGGCAACGTTTATAATTTATAATTTGTATCGCTTACGCAAGACGTAAGAGAACTGGTTGAATTTGTTATTAGAATAAAATATCCAGGTTTTACATCAGACTGATCTGCTGTCTTGTGGTTATAACATGACACTGGAACAGGTTAATAATGCACAGAAATCAGATTCTGTTAGCCATCTTAATAAGAAGATACGCAAAGTATCAGTACAATTTAGGTATTCAGCTCGGAATGTTAAACAATAACTTTTCACTCCCTATTCGTGTCTATTATCAGGATACTGATGCGGGTGGCGTGGTATATCATTCTACCTACCTGAATTTTATGGAGCGGGCACGCTATGAATGGCTCAGGGAGTTGGAATTTAATGTCAATTCATTGATAGAAATTCACAAAATTTTGTTCATGGTGCGTTCGCTTGAAATTGATTATTTCAAGCCCGCAATACTGGATGATTTATTGAACGTGACGGTAGCAGTTGCAGAGATAGGCAGGAGTCGTATCACGTTATCTCAGGAAATTTTATGCAACCATGTCAAGCTAGTGAGTGCCACGATCCATGTGGTGTGTGTCGGCGCAGAAAAGCTCAAGCCAGTGAGCATCCCTGTGCCATTACGTGAGAAAATTGGGAAGTTCGCATGAGTACAACAGTAACACAAGACATGTCATTTCTTCATCTGATCAGTAGCGCCAGTTTGCTGGTGCAACTGGTGATGTTGATTTTGGTATTGATTTCACTGTCATCGTGGTGGTTTATTTTTCGTAAATTATTCGTCATCCGCTATGAAATAAAGAAAACCGATGAATTCGAGGATATTTTCTGGCGTGGTGTCGATTTGAATGCATTGCATCAACGCATTATAAGTTCACGTTATGAGTCAGGCAGTTTGGAGCGAATATTTGCTGCCGGTTTTGGCGAATTTAACAAGCACCCGGTCGGTTCTGATCTTGACGCGGTGATGGAAAGCACCCGCAGAGCCATGCGTGCAACTTATCAACGGGAAATGGATCATCTGGAATCTCACTTGTCTTTCCTGGCCACCGTTGGATCAGTCAGTCCCTATATTGGCTTGTTAGGCACCGTCTGGGGAATTATGAATTCTTTCCGCAGCTTATCCAGCGTTACGCAAGCGACCATTGCACATGTTGCGCCGGGAATTGCGGAAGCCTTAATAGCAACGGCGATGGGATTGTTTGCGGCAATTCCGGCGGTAGTTGCTTATAACCGTTACGCCAGCAGAACGGATCAACTGGCAACGCGGTTTGAGAGCTTTATGGAAGAATTATCCAATGTGTTGCAACGGCGAGCAGCCGAATAGAAAGAACTGAGGGGATTTTATGGCGCGTCGTGCCAAACATCGATTAATGAATGAGATCAATGTAGTGCCGTACATTGATGTGATGCTGGTACTGTTAATTATTTTTATGATTACAGCGCCGATGATTAACCATGGGCAGATCGAGTTACCACAAATTGGTAAATCGTTAGCGACACCAGTAGCGCCCCTGGAGGTGATCATTAAGGCAGATGGCAGTCTGACCTTGCGTGATCGTGCCAAGACAGCTGTAGAGCAGAAAGTGGACAGAAGCCAATTGATTGAGGCCATTAAACAAAAGCAGGCGCAAAATGCTGAGCAACCGGTCGTGATTGCAGCTGATAAAAATGTGCGTTACGAAGAAGTGATTAAAGTAATGGATATTCTGCAGCAGAATCAAGTGCAGAAAGTGGGTTTGCTGGCTCAACAAAAATGAACGATATGTAATGAGTGTGAGCGTCTTACGCAATTCATCCCCTTCCGAACCTAGAATATTATTGGCTGGTGTACTGGCGCTACTGGTACATCTTATTTTCGTTGCGATAATGATTTTTGGTTTGGATTGGAAGGACCATCCACCAGAAGGCATGGTTGTCGATATATGGACTGAGTTACCTAAGCCTATCCAGGAACCAGTCAAAACTCAACCGCCTCCAAAGCAACCTAAACCAGTTCCAGAGCCCGTCAAACCTAAGCCGGAACCGGAGCCAACTAAACCAGAGCCGCCCAAACCTGAACCAGCGAAACCGGAGCCGGTTAAGCCTGAACCGGTCAAGCCTGCGCCACAGAAAGCAGTTGTGGAACCACCTGTAAAAAAACCCGATATCGCGTTGAAGCAGAAGCCTGAACCGATTAAAGAGACTAAGCCGGATCTGGAAGAACAAAAGAAAAAAGAACAAGAAAAAATTAAAGAGCAGGAAAGATTAAAAGATCTAGAGAAGCAAAAAGAACTTGAGAAAAAGAAAGAGTTAGAAAAACAGAAAGAGCTTGAAAAGAAGAAAGAATTAGACAAACAAAAGGAATTAGAGAAGCAGAAAGAACTGGAAAAACAGAAGGAACTGCAGAAACAGAAAGAAAAAGATCTGGCCGCACAACAGCAACGTGAGCGGGAAGCAAAGGCACAGCGGGAAGCCGATGCGAAACGCGCTGCACAACAAGCTGCGGCAAGGAATCAGGTAACAAATGAGATATCGAAATATAAAGCCCTGATTCTTGCCAAGATAAAGAGCCGAATCGTGATGCCACCGGATTTGCCAGGTAATCCTGTTGCTGAATTCAACGTTACTCTGCTTCCAGGTGGTGATATTCTCGATGTCAGGGTAAGCAAGAGTAGCGGGCACGCAGTATTTGATAATGCGGTTGAACGTGCAATCTTTTTGTCAAAACCATTGCCGCTGCCGCCTGATCCTGCATTATTTAATGAATTTCGTAATTTGAATATTACAGTGCATTATCGCGAATGATTGTTATAATCGATGGGGATTTTTTTGTTATTTGAAAATTTAATACATATGTCAATATATCGGCTAAAATCTATTTATCGTGCATTGATTCTGCTTTTATGCCTGATCAGTGTGCCTGTGTACGCGCAACTGAATATCGAGATTTTTGGTGGTGGGGCATCACGCATTCCCATTGCGATTGTTCCTTTCGCTGATGAAAATAAACTTCAGCCAAGTATTACGTCAGTGATTAGTGCTGACTTGCAACGGACTGGTTTGTTTAAACTGGTTGATCCTGCTGGCCTGTCGCCGCACGCACCTGTGGAAGTCGTGTATGCGGACTGGGCCAATCGTGGCGCTAATGCATTGGTAATTGGGCGTGTCGTACCGATATCCGGCGATCAGGTGGAAATTCAATTCCGTCTGATGGATGTTGCAAAGAAATCGCAATTGACCGGTTTGGCGATCACGGTACCTACGGCACAATTACGTATGGCAGCTCATCGTATTGCAGATGTTATCTACGAAGCGTTGACGGGCGATGTGGGGGTATTCAGTACCCGTATTGCTTACGTGTTGAAACGCGGTAATAAGTATGCGCTTCAGGTCGCTGATGCGGATGGCTATAACGCACAATCCATCATTGAATACTCAGAACCGATTATTTCTCCTGCTTGGTCACCTGATGGCAATCAATTGGCCTATGTTTCATTTGAGAACAAAAAGCCGATTGTTTATGTTCAAAAATTAGCGACGCGTGAGCGTCGGGCGGTTGCCAGCTTTAAAGGCAGTAATAGTGCGCCAGCCTGGTCTCCGGATGGTAAAAAACTGGCTGTTGTATTGACCGGGCAAGGCGGATCGCAAATATTTCTGGTGAATGCTGATGGAAGTGGCTTGCAAAGATTAAGCAGAAGTTCCGGGATCGATACGGAGCCGAATTTTTCACCGGATGGCCGATACATTTTATTTACTTCCGATCGTGGTGGCAGTCCGCAAATTTATCGGATGCTGGTAACCGATACTGAAACCAGTAATGCTGAGCGACTTACTTTCGAAGGTAGCTACAATGTCAGTCCGGATTATAGTCAAGATGGTAAGAGTTTTACTTTTATCCATCGGAACAATAATCAGTTTAACGTCGCTGCTCAGGAAATTGGATCACGGCAGATACAGATACTGACAAATTCCAAATTTGATGAGTCGCCTAGTTTTGCGCCTAACGGCAAGATGATCTTATATGCAACTGAGATTAACGGACATGGTATATTATCCGCAGTTTCCAGGGATGGACAGACAAGGCAGCATCTTTCAGTACAAACGGGTGATATCAGAGAGCCGGCATGGGGTCCTTTACCAACTTGGAAGTAATATTTTTAATTTAAAGGAGTTATAAATGAGGAAGTTATTAGGAATTTCATTGATTGTTCTGTTATCAGCTTGCGCCAGTCAAACTACGCAACCTGAGGTTGAAGATCTCGCCGCAGGTGCGGGTGCCGGTTCAGGAAGTAGTGACTTGACAGGAGCAGGATCCGGCAGACCCAGCTATTTCAGTCAACTGCAGGATCCTAATAGTATTTTGTCCAAGCGTAGTGTTTATTACGAATATGATAGCTACACGGTTAAGAGTGAATATAGAGAGCTGGTACTGTCTCATGCTAGGTTCTTGCGTGATAATGCGAGCGCCAGCGTAATTCTGCAAGGGAATACCGATGATCGTGGAAGCCGTGAATACAATCTGGCTTTAGGACAGCGTCGTGCCGATAGCGTCAGAAACATGATGACCTTGGCAGGTGCGCGAGATGAGCAAATTGAATCCGTCAGCTTGGGTGAAGAAAAGCCGCGTGCATTAGGGCATGGTGAATCGGCATGGAGTCAGAATCGCCGCACAGATATCCTTTACCGGGGTGAATAAAGATGTTGATACGCGTTTTCTTACTGTTGTTACTGCTAAGCTGTAATGTCAGTTATGCATCATTGTTTGGTGATAATGAAGCACGCGAACAGATTACCGCATTACGTAAGCAAGTCAGTGAAATGGAAGCGCGTATTGCTAAAATGGAGCAAGCGCTGAACAGCCAAGCGTTACTTGAACTCTATGCACAAGTTGAAACGCTTGGGCTCGAATTGGGAAAACTGAACGGGCAAATAGAAATGCTGAGTAACGACAATGCCTTGTTACAGAAGCGGCAGCGGGATTTCTATATTGATTTGGACAATCGGCTGCGCCAGATTGAACAACCTGGTAAGAAGAGTTCTTCCGCTCCTGCAGCGCCAGCAAGCTTTTCCGATAGCACCTCAGTTAAAGAACAATCAGCTGCACCACCACAAGCTGGTGGTGTGGTGCCGGAAACTTCATCATCTGATGGAACTGCTACTTCTTCCGCTTCCGGTACATCCGATTCAACTGTGGTATCAGCAAATGAACTAGCGCCCGCTGGCCCAGCAGAGAATAGCGCCTATAAGGAAGCGTATGATTTATTCAAAAATGGTGAATATGCCAATGCAATTGCGCAATTCGAAAGCTTCCTGGGGAATTATCCGCAATCCAATTTGGCACCTGGTGCTGCTTATTGGATTGGCAATGCACGCTATGCACTGCGGGATTATCAACTGGCAATTGACGCACAGAGAAAATTGATTAGCACGTATCCGGATAGCAGCAAGGTGCCGGATGCATTCCTGAATATTGCCAGCAGCCAGCAGGAAATGGGCGATAGCAAGGCAAGTAAGCATACGTTAGAAAATCTGCTGGCAAAATACCCGAATAGTGACGCCGCAAAAAAAGCCAAGCAACGCTTGGCTAACATTAAATAAACTCCTCGCTTGAACAAATAGCCGGTCAATTGTTGTTTTCTGCATTACCTTCAAAGTAATATAATCTGTTTCTTTTTTCTTCCAGGCGATCAATCATTATGCAAGCGTTAGAGACAACAACCTTGCGTATCAGTGAAATTTTCTATTCGTTACAAGGTGAAACCAGTCGAGTTGGTTTGCCGACGGTTTTTGTGCGTTTGACGGGTTGCCCTTTACGCTGCGGTTACTGTGATACTGCCTATGCTTTTACCGGCGGTGAGAATCTATCGATAGCAGAAATACTGAACCAAGTGGCGCACTATCAAACGAATTATGTGACAGTGACCGGCGGTGAGCCTCTGGCACAGAAAGCTTGTTTGGATTTGTTAACTGCATTATGCGATGCACGGTATTCCGTATCACTTGAAACCAGCGGCGCATTGGATTTATCCAGAGTAGATGTGCGTGTATGCAAAGTTATGGATATCAAAACCCCGGGTTCTGGCGAAGTAACTAAAAATAACTGGCCCAATCTTGCTCATCTGAAGCAACATGACGAAATCAAGTTCGTGCTGTGCGATGAAGCAGATTATCAATGGGCTTACGAAATCATTCATACCAGGCAGTTACAGCAAATATGTCCGATCTTGTTTTCACCCGTTTATGGCAGTTTGGATCCCGCGACACTGGCCGCCTGGATACTGCGCGACAGCTTGCCAGTAAGGATGCAGATTCAGATGCATAAATTGCTTTGGGGAGAGGGGCCGGGACGGTGAAGTTTGTAAGGCTGATCAACGCATGAAAAAAGCGGTGGTATTGCTATCCGGCGGATTAGATTCTGCAACCGCGCTGGCGATAGCCCGGAACAGGCAATTTGAGTGTTATACCTTGAGTGTCGATTATGGCCAGCGGCATCGATCAGAATTAGAAGCAGCAAAAAAAGTCGCACAATCTTTAGGTTCTCAAACCCATCAAGTTATCAAACTCGATCTGACAACATTTGGTGGATCGGCACTCACAGACCGCTCAATTGAAATTCCGACTTCTGGAGAGAATACAAATATCCCCGTCACTTATGTACCCGCCAGGAATACCATTATGCTGTCGCTGGCGTTGGCATGGGCTGAAACGCTGGATAGTCAGGATATCTTCATCGGTGTGAACGCAGTCGATTATTCCGGCTACCCGGATTGCCGCCTGGAATATGTACAGGCTTTTGAAAATATGGCCAATCTGGCAACCAAAGCAGCCATTGAAGGCAAAAAAATGACCATTTATGCACCACTCATGCATTTGACCAAGAAAGGGATTATCCAGGAAGGAATTACTCTAGGTGTCGATTACAGTTTAACCGTTTCTTGTTATCGGGCTGATGAGCTGGGACGAGCTTGTGGTGTTTGTGATTCCTGTCGTATCCGGCGTGCTGGATTTGCTGCGGCGGGCGTAATCGACCCAACACGTTATCTGGTTAACTCATGAGTAATTACAATTGACCTGAGTTTAATTAGGGGTTGTGGAGTTGGGATCAACTAAATGCCCTCTTCCGGCTACAAAGAGACACTCGTACACATAGGAAAGAAGACTATCGAACGACAATTGTGTCATCTGGAAGCTGCTCTGTTTGCAATTGTCAGTCCGCTTTTTGGCCGAAACGTGGCAAAACTTGTGTGAGCATTTTAGGCTATGAGGTTATAATTATTACGATTGGTGCTTTTTGTATAGCCTTGATTGGAAATTAATTTGACAACTGTAAGTCACGCACCGAGACAACCGGTAAAAGATATCCTTTGCACGCTTCATGCAAAATTTAACCAGAATGTTCTCTCCATAGGAGCGGAAACAAGCCTTCTGCTAGATACGATTGATCTCAATTCTCGAATTATTAGCGAGATAAGAGGTATATTGTCTACAAACTATTGTGAAAGTGAAGGGCAAAAAAGGATTTGCAAAGAGATTTTGGATGAGGTTTTTACCGATTTTTCCCTAGCGATGTACCTGTGCGCGATTGGTTTGATTGTGCCGGCACGGATGTCAGTTCGCCGTGCATTTGAGCTTGGTTTGGCCACGGTTTACATGTGGGATCTGCCGCATGAGTATTGGGGCTGGCGCCATAAGGACCAGGATTTGAGTTTTTCAGTTATGGTCGCTCACCTAAACTCTGTTGGCTATCTTGAGTACATCGCGCAATTGCAGGGAGAAGAATCAGTATCCCCTATCTGCAACCAAGTAGATTTTCAAAGAATCTATCGGGAGCTCAGTAACACAGTTCATGGGAAAGTCTCTGGACTACCTCCTCTCTCGCCGGAAAGGTTTTCACCGGACAAAAACGGGATAGAGAAGCACCTGAAACAAATAGCAGAAGCACAAAATATCGTCATTTTGCTATTGTTTGCTCGGTTCCGGGGTCTTGAACTCCTTATAAAATCTGCCTTCCCGCAAATTAAGAGAACCTAAAGCACATGAATGCCCCGACGACACAGACTCAGATTACTGGTGACGATCTCCTGCAGACTGCACGGTGCGAGGATTTGCTCTACGAACAGATCCGCCAGATTTCCGTGCTTGGTGATTTTGAGCGACGCATTATAGATGCATTGAAGGGGGGCGGTGCAAACCTCCTTGAAGGTGCTCGTGGAGTGGGTAAATCCATGCTCCTCAGAATGGCTGAAATTGAACTGGATAACACTTTTCAAACGGACAAGAAGCTAGGTGTATATGTCAATTTCAAGACCAGTACATTGCTAGAAGGGGTGAAAGCTGATGAGCGGGATGCATTCCAAATTTGGGTAAATATCAAAATTCTCGAAGCCTTGCACGAGAAGATGTTGGCATTAAATCTTATTGCAAAGAGTGGAGGGGCGGACCCATATCAACGGGTCTTTGGAATTTCGTCCGTACTTGAAACTAAAGCGATGCTGGAAGAAAAGATTCATCTGCTGCAAAAGCTCGCTTTTAGCAAAGTCAGTCAGACGGATATTATCAACCAGATTGGAACTGAATTTCTGGCTAAGGCTCAGGACACCAGCTTCCTTGTGAATATCATTAGGGAGGTGGCTGAGCTTTTCTCATTGAATAAGATTTTGTTCTTTTTTGACGAGGCTGCGCACACATTCATCCCAACTCAACAGAACATTTTCTTTGAAATCTTCAAGCTGCTTCACGGTGGAAAAGTAGCGTGTAAGGCAGCTGTATATCCGACA
>NZ_JAKFWH010000011.1 GCF_021731985.1 Nitrosomonas sp. | reverse complement strand
CGAGAGGCGTCCAGGTTGCCGCAGTGGAAATCGACAAGATGTCATTTGCCGATGTGCCTGAAAACGCAGTCGCGCTGGTTGCTAAATAGGACTGGACAGTGGTTGGAGTCGAAGTGCCGCCACCGCCACCGCCACCGCCACCGCCACCGGTTGATGGTGCCGGAGGCGGCGGCAATGGATCAGGCAATCCGTCACCGGTTACATCACCCACCGTGGTGCCAGCTATTGCGATTGCATCGACTAAAGTTGATCCTGTTGTACTACTGACTGTAATCTCAACATTTCCTGTGGCAGAACCAGATTTCATCGTTGATTCAATGTGTTCAGATACAATCTGAACAGCAGCAATGGTGGAGAGTATGTCTGATTTGTCCGCGTTGTTCGTAGCGGCACTAACAATTGCTTTGTTTAAATTAGCAATGGCCTGTGAAGCATCGGTTGCCAAAGCGCCGATTTTGAATAACACGGAATTATTGGCCCCTGACAATTCAGTAGTATCTTGAATGATTTGTGCGATGGTATTGTTGGCTGACAAATCAATTAAACCGGTATTACTCACATTACTCACCAGTGATGCAGCAAGTGCTTCATAGGTTAAATCAATAGCCGCAGATTCATTTGCTAGAACGCCTGCGCCACTCAGTAATGCCCCGGTCTGATTGACGAGAATACATATCTTAACAGCCGCAGTATGAATGGCTAAAGCGATGTCTGTTGTAGCCTTGTCGATGTCTGTTCGGCTGGTTTCATAAATGGGATCAAAGTGAAGCAAATCGATGCCTGGATGTAAACCCAGCGATGCCAGTACCTTTGCGGTAGCATCTGTCACGGTCATGCCATTATTTTGCGTTAATTTGTCAATGAGTGTGGTTAGCGGAGTAATGACAGTTGAGCCTGGGGGTGCCGTCATACTTCCGGTAAATGCTACTCCAGTGGAAATGTCGATTCCGCCGGATACTATTAGTTGACCAAAACCAGTCACCCCAGGTAAGACAAAATTGCCCAATGTATCCGACGTAGTGCTGGATTCATTGCTATTGTGAATCCCATCACCATTGAGATCCGAGAATACGATGGCATCTTTGATATAACCATCGATTATTTTTCCGCTTACACCCGATTCTAAAACTGCTTTGGCTGAAGCAACGCTGCTGGTATCTGAGGTAACATCTGCAGTTATATGCTGCAAAACAGCCAGACTCGTGGCTGATCCGCCCTGATCAATGGAATAGTAGGCAGCTACTTCGACTTTGTTATTAAATTGCTGAGCTGCAGCACCCCAATGCGTATTGTCTGTACCTATTGACGCCAGTGCTGTTGCTGCCCAGTGAATGATTTCCCCGCGGCTTTCGCCAGCATCCAGCATTTTCTCTATTTCTGCGGCAGCCCATGCCTTATCTTCCCTGTTTACTAGGATTCCGACTGTATTTTCTACAAACTGATGGGCAAACGCGCTATTGGAAAGCGTGTCTGAATAGAGCGACTGTTTAAAAATATCAGTCTGTGCAAGAATATTGGCCAGTTCTTTAACAGAACTGCCAGTATTTTTAATAAAAGCAACAAATTCATTTAAATAGCGTGCACCCGGCGCCGCACGGAACATCGCTTCAACTGTTTGTACCACTTCCAGTCGTTTGTCATCCATGGTATTCCTCAAATTTACTTAAGTAGCATCGATGATGCCACGTGTATAAATTGATTCTACCGAATGAATAGGTAACTGAATTACCCTAATAAAGTAAATAAATTACCGTATATCGTTATTTATAGGTGATAACTTACTCTAAAAAGGTAATTTTATGCCCGGCGGTAAGCCCAATCCGCTGCTCAGTTCCGCCATTTTTTCCTGTGTAGTGGATTCCACACGGCGTACAGCGTCATTAAAAGCTGCGGCCACAAGGTCTTCCAGCATCTCTTTGTCATCGCCTACTAGACTGTCATCAATACTGATTCTTTTGACATCATGACGGCAAGTCATGACGACCTTGACCATGCCCGCTCCAGATTGGCCTTCCACTTCGATGGTGGCGAGCTTTTCCTGCATTTGCCGCATATTTTCCTGCACCATTTGTGCTTGTTTCATCATGTTTCCCAGATTACCTCTCATCATTACTACCTCCTTTATTTTGAATGGGTTTAATTGAAGGAACGATTAATTTTGCATCAAACTGTTCAATGAGTTCTTGTACAATTGGGTCTTTTTCAATGGCCGCAATGGCCTGTGCTTGTTTTTCTTCTTCTTCACGTTGTTGCAGTGCCACGGGTGTTAATCCTGTCAGGCTACCAACGGAAAAATTAAGCATGACAGGTTTGCCAAAATAGCTATTTAATTCTGTCCGGATTTTATCCTGATATTTCTTTTCCAATAGATGCTTATGCACATCCGGTACATATAGCTCTATATTTTCTGCTGAAAGAACTCTGGCTTCGCTATGCTGTGCCAGCATTTTAGCCATTCCAGTCAGCTTTAATTGCTCAGTCAATTTTGGCCAATCCAGGCCGGATAAATCAACACGGGTATTGTCGGAGGGCAGCACAATTAGTTGAGGTTCTGCTTGCTGTTTATTCTCGGCTTTAGTGGATGGTTTGGTATCCATTGACCGAATTTGCAGTGTCTGAATATTTACTGAAAGATCATCCGGCATGAAAGTCAACATGCGCATCAGTGTCATGGTAAAACCAGCATATTCATCGGGTGCCAGGCCCAGATCACTGCGTCCGTGCAATGCGATCTGATAAAACAATTGAATGTCATCGGGCGGAAAAATCTTCGCCAACGAGAAAACACGGGCGTATTCGGGTGTATCTTCGCTGATCGCTTGCGGAACCGTTTGTGCCAGCGCGAGTTGATGCAATAAAGCTGCCAAATCCTGCAAGACTGAATCAAAAGAAAGACACTGCGCCTCCATTTCGTTCGCCAATGACAATAATTTTAAACCATTCTGCTGCACCAGAGCTTCCAGCAGGTCAAAAAGATAGCCTTGATCAACGCTACCCAACATATCGCGCACACCGGTTTCTGCAACATTCCCCTCTCCGAAAGCAATGGCCTGATCCAGTAAACTTAAAGCATCGCGCATGCTGCCTTGGGCCGCACGAGCAATTAATTGCAACGATGGGGTGTCGCACTGGATTCCTTCTTGTGCCAATACCTTTTTGAGGTGGTCGATAATTTGTGTCTGCGGAATTTGTTTCAGATTGAATTGCAAACAACGCGACAAAACTGTGATCGGTATTTTTTGTGGATCCGTTGTAGCTAATACAAATTTGACATGCGCAGGCGGCTCTTCCAAAGTCTTCAACATGGCGTTGAAGGCTGATTTGGAAAGCATATGGACTTCATCAATGATGTAAATCTTGTAGCGCGCGCTGGTAGGGGCGTAAAGCGTATTTTCCAGTAGCTCACGCATATTATCGACTTGCGTGTTGGAAGCTGCATCCAATTCAATGAGATCAATAAAACTGCCCGAATCAATTTGCAGGCATGCTGGACAAGTGCCGCATGGGGTTGCGGTTACACCCGCTTCACAATTCAATGACTTGGCCAGAATACGTGCGATAGTTGTCTTGCCAACGCCACGCGTACCGGTCAGCAAATAAGCATGGTGCAGTCTGTTTTGTTCAAGCGCGTTGGTCAGCGCTTTGACCACATGCTCTTGTCCAGTTAATTCTGAGAAGTTTCTTGGGCGCCACTTGCGCGCGAGGACTTGTGTTTGAGACACGTTTTTTGATTGAATTGGAAAAGCGAATTTGACCGATTAAACCAATAAATAGTCCGAAAAGATAGAAGAATCGATTCCAACAACTTGTGTTGGGTGGCGAGCCAGACCCCCGGCACTCGCAATAAACAGCTGTGGCTGCTTCCTTCCGGACCTGACCAGATTCACCATCTTGCAATGCGGGGAGGCCCGCCATAAAACTTATTAAAGTGCCGACAGTATACCAGCAGATGATCGATTACTCCAATTCGATTACTGAGTAATGTGTGTTAGGAAAGCTATCCGAGAAGATAGAAATCTGCTGTGGATAAACTATTTGGTCATGTTTCCAGATTATTTTGTTACACAGAGCAGCTATTCGCATCAAATAATCAAAGGATCTATCTCAAAATGGCTTCTCCTGGCTGCGTTACTATTCCCGGATTTCCTCTTAGCGCTAAGGGAATATTCGTTCCAATTTATTCCCTTGTTTGCAATTTGAATAAAAAATTTGTGCCTCCTTGCTTGAAATTCTGAGGAAGAACCCCTATTATTAGCACTCTCTGTTGGTGAGTGCTAATATTTATTTTTTGTAATATTACGAAGCGCTGAGTGCCTCGGAAGCTCATGAGAATAAAGTACAATTTGCTTTGCAAATTTCGGGTTATTAATTTTAATAGGAGAAAATAGTATGAAAATTCGCCCTTTGCATGATCGTGTTATCGTCAAGCGATTAGAAGATGAACGTAAAACCGCATCCGGTATTGTTATTCCAGACAGTGCAGCAGAAAAACCTGATCAGGGTGAAATTCTGGCTGTAGGAAAAGGAAAAGTTGGTGATGATGGAAAAATTCGTCCATTGGAAGTTAAGGTTGGAGATAAAGTATTGTTTGGTAAATATGCTGGACAGTCTGTCAAGGTTCAAGGCGAAGAGCTTTTAGTCATGCGGGAAGAAGATATTATGGGCGTGATTGAAGGCTAAGTGTATCAATTCAATAACCCACTAAAGATAATGTGTTGAAAGATTAGGAGAAAAGATATGTCAGCAAAAGAAGTGAAATTTGGTGATTCAGCGCGCCACAGAATGGTGGCTGGTGTTAATATTTTAGCCGATGCAGTAAAAGTAACATTAGGACCAAAAGGTCGCAATGTTGTGTTGGATCGTTCTTACGGTGCGCCAACTATTACTAAGGATGGTGTTTCGGTTGCTAAAGAAATAGAACTGAAAGATAAGTTTGAAAATATGGGTGCGCAGATGCTGAAAGAAGTGGCCAGCAAAACTTCTGATGTGGCCGGTGACGGTACTACCACTGCGACTGTATTAGCTCAAGCTATTGTTAAAGAAGGTATGAAGTATGTTGCTGCAGGCATGAATCCAATGGATCTCAAACGCGGGATTGATAAAGCAGTTACCGCAGCCATTGGTGAATTGAAAAAACTTTCAAAACCCTGTGCAACGGCTAAGGAAATTGCTCAAGTCGGCAGCATTTCAGCAAATTCTGATGATGAAATAGGCAAGATCATTGCGGATGCAATGGAAAAGGTTGGCAAGGAAGGCGTGATCACCGTGGAAGATGGGTCAGGGTTGCAAAATGAGCTTGAAGTAGTTGAAGGTATGCAGTTTGATCGCGGCTATCTTTCTCCTTACTTTGTAAGCAGTGCAGAAAAACAAATCGCCTTGCTGGATAATCCTTTTGTTTTATTACATGATAAGAAAATTTCTAACATACGTGATTTGTTGCCGATATTAGAACAAGTAGCCAAAGCAGGCAAGCCATTACTAATTATTGCTGAAGATGTAGATGGTGAAGCACTGGCAACTTTAGTTGTAAACAATATTCGTGGCATCCTAAAAACTTGTGCTGTTAAAGCACCTGGCTTTGGTGATCGCCGTAAAGCGATGTTGGAAGACATTGCAATTCTAACCGGCGGCACTGTGATTGCAGAGGAAGTGGGCTTAACTTTAGAGAAGGCTACACTGAGTGATTTGGGCCAAGCCAAACGGATCGAAGTGGGTAAAGAAAATACGACTATTATTGATGGCGCAGGTAATGGCGGCAACATTGAAGGTCGCGTTAAGCAGATCCGCACTCAGATAGAAGAAGCCACCAGTGATTATGACAAAGAGAAGCTGCAAGAGCGTGTAGCTAAGCTTGCTGGTGGAGTCGCATTGATTAAAGTCGGAGCAGCTACTGAAGTTGAAATGAAAGAGAAAAAAGCGCGAGTGGAAGATGCATTACATGCCACACGTGCTGCGGTAGAAGAAGGTGTTGTTCCTGGTGGTGGTGTGGCATTGCTACGTGCTATCCCGGTTGTCAAGCAGGTTAAAGGAGACAATCACGATCAGGACGCCGGCATTAAGATTGTTTTACGCGCTCTTGAAGAACCATTGCGCCAAATTGTAATCAATTGCGGTGATGAGCCATCCGTTGTGGTTAACAAGGTTGCTGAAGGCAAGGGCAATTTTGGTTACAATGCAGCAACAAGCGAGTATGGAGATTTGGTAGCGATGGGTGTTTTGGATCCAACAAAAGTTACGCGTTATGCTTTGCAGAATGCAGCTTCGGTTGCAAGTTTAATGTTAACAACCGATGCGATGGTGGCTGAATTGCCTAAGGATGAATCAGGTGCCGCGAATGGCATGGGTGGTGGCATGGGCGGTATGGGTGGTATGGGCGGCATGGATATGTAAGTATCAGTATCCATACCTGCGCTACTCAGTATTTTGATATAAAACAGACTCCGGCATTTCGTTGGAGTCTGTTTTTTTATGTTTATTGAGCTGAATGAGGGAATAAAGATACTTATTAAGGTGTTTTATTTTTCTCTCAAGATACTTTATCGTGATAAATTCTAAATTATGAATAAATTAGAAAACTATTTGGCACCTAAAGATCTACTTAAAGATCGTGTAATACTCATTACGGGGGCTGGGCAAGGTTTGGGGCGTGCTGCAGCGTTAACCTATGCAAATTACGGGGCTACGGTGATCTTGCATGGCCGCAAAGTAAAAAAACTGGAATCTGTTTATGATGAGATTGAAACTATCGGTAAAGCGCAAGCTCTAATTTATCCATTGGATTTGGAACAAGCTGAAGAAGCTGATTTTGCGGTGATAGCACAGGCCATCGAACAGCAGTTGGGACGTTTGGATGGAATATTGCATAACGCTGCATTTCTACATGGTCTCAGCCCGCTAGAAAATCAAACTGTTCAGCAATGGCGAACGATGCTGCAGGTTAATTTAATTACTCCTTTTGCCTTGACTAAAGCATGTCTTCCTTTGTTAAAAGCTTCTCCTGATGCCAGTGTCATAATGACGTCAAGTTCTCACGGACATAAGCCATCGGCCTATTGGGGGGGATTTACAGTGGCGAAAGCAGGTATTGAAGCATTAGTAAAAGTACAAGCCGATGAATGGGAATCCATGCCAAATTTGCGGATCAATACAATTGTACCAGGCATCGTTAACTCACCGCAGCGCGCTAAAACTCACCCAGGTGAAATTAAGCAAGCGATGCGGCAACCTGAAGATTTGATGACAACTTATTTATATTTGATGGGACCAGATAGTAAAGGAGTGAGTGGCCAAACAGTCCCTTGTTATACAGAGTATTGAATGATCTGGCTGCGGTTAACGGGATTAAAAGGTATAATCACCAAGCTAAAATGAAATGCGAAAGTGGCGGAATTGGTAGACGCACCAGATTTAGGTTCTGACGCCGAAAGGTGTGGGGGTTCGAGTCCCCCCTTTCGCACCATTTGGAATTTGTATGTTACCGCAAAGCTTTTTATTCGATAATCTCAAAAAATAATGATCGGATAGTATTGTAATATATTGAAAAATATTTAATCAGTCAGGAACTTTAATGGGATCAAATGTAGAAAACCTCAGTACACTAGAACGTCGCTTTGATATTACAATTTCTCTGGAGAAATTGCAGGATGAAATTGAAAATCGCTTAAAACGGCTAGCGAAGACAACCAAATTACATGGCTTTCGTCCTGGAAAAGTTCCATTAAAAATAATTACTCAAATGTACGGCGTGCAAGTCCAACAAGATGTATTAAATGACGCTGTGCATAAAGAATTTAAGGATGCCGTCAAGGAGCATAATTTACAGGTTGCCGGGTACCCGCGTTTTGAAGCAAAAGTAACGGATGATAACGAAACACGCTATACGGTCAGTGCAACATTTGAGGTCTATCCTGAAATAGTTCTAGGCGATTTAAGTAAGCAAAATATCGAACGGCCTACTGTGCAGATTGGGGAAACTGATATTGATAAAACCTTGGATATGATATGTAAGCAGCGCGTGATTTATGAACCAGTTAGCCGCTCGGCAAAAAAAGGAGACCGTGTCAAGATCGATTATCATGGGGTTATTGATGGTGATGATTTTGATGGTGGAAGGACTGAAGATATTCAATTGATAATCGGAGACGGAAAGTTCTTAAAGGATTTCGAAGCTTCGCTGATTGGCATGAAAGTGGGAAACAATAAATCATTTGATGTTGTTTTTCCGGAAGATTACCATGGTAAAGATATCGCTGGAAAGACCGTTACATTTGAAGTAAAACTAAAAGAGCTGGAAGAACCGATATTGCCTAATGTAGATGCAGATTTTGCCAAGTTATTGGGTATACCCGACGGAGATATCAAAAAATTGCGTGAGGGAATACAGAGAGATCTTGAGCGTGAAGTTTCAAAGCGAGTTAGATCGAAGATTAAAGAGCAAATTATGCAAAAATTTTTAGATGCTGCTCAAATTGAAGCACCTAATGTTTTAATTAATCAGGAAAAAGATCGATTAATGCAAAATGCGAGAAGTGACCTTGAAGCGCGAGGGATGAAAGCGAAAGAAATACCACTTACGTCAGATTTTTTTAAAGAAAAAGCAGAATATCGCGTTAAACTGGGTTTGATTCTGGCAGAACTTGTAAAAGTGCACGCTCTTAAGGCCACATCCGAACAAGTTCGTAGCATAATTGAAGATGCCGCACAAAGTTATGAGAATCCAGAGCAAGTAGTTAAATGGCATTATGCTTCTGCAGAACGTTTGCAGGAAGCAGAGTCATTGGCTCTGGAAGAGAATGTAGTAAATTGGGCGCTCGAAAAAATTAAATTAATTGATAAAACTGTGACATTCGATGAGCTGATGGGGATATCCTGAGATGACGCGACTATCTGATAACATGCATGATTTAGAGCCTAAGAATTTGGGTTTAATTCCTATGGTGATAGAAACAAGCGGGCGAGGGGAGCGTGCTTATGATATTTATTCGCGCTTATTAAAGGAAAGGGTGGTGTTTCTGGTAGGCCCTGTTACGGAAGCTACAGCGAACTTGGTTGTAGCACAATTTTTATTTCTTGAATCTGAGAACTCAGAGAAAGACATACATTTTTATATTAATTCACCAGGTGGTGTGGTGTCGGCTGGTTTGGCCATTTATGACACAATGCAATATATCAAACCGGATGTAAGTACCTTATGTATCGGTCAAGCGGCAAGTATGGGGGCATTGTTGCTAACTGCGGGTGCAAAAGGAAAACGGTATTGTTTGCCTAATTCACGTGTAATGATCCACCAACCGCTAGGAGGATTTCAAGGACAAGCCTCTGATATTGAGATACATGCACGTGAAATACTATATCTTAAAGCTCGATTAAATGAGATTATGGCAAAACATGCCGGGCGTCCAGTGTCTGATTTAGAAAAAGATACAGATCGTGATAACTTTTTGAGTGCAGCTGAATCTGTAAGTTATGGCTTAGTTGATGCAGTATTAACACGTAGAGATGAAAGTGCGAATTAAGCGAAGTACTTGTAATAAATTGTTCCACCACGGGTATTTAAACTCGATTACTGTAGGATAATAATATGCCAGACAAAGCTAGTAGCGAGAAACTTCTTTACTGTTCTTTTTGCGGCAAAAGCCAACATGAAGTAAGAAAACTTATTGCCGGTCCTTCTGTATTTATTTGCGATGAATGTATTGATCTTTGCAATGACATCATTCGTGAAGAAATGCAAGGTGACGAAGCGACAAAATTGGTCAAGTCAAATTTGCCTGTGCCTCGTGAAATCTGCCAAATACTAGATCAATATGTAATTGGGCAAGAATCAGCAAAAAAGATACTTTCCGTAGCGGTTTATAATCACTATAAACGCCTGAAGAATGTAACAAAATCAGATGATGCGGATGATATTGAGCTTTCAAAAAGTAATATTCTACTTGTCGGTCCGACGGGTTCAGGTAAAACATTGCTCGCACAAACCTTGGCTAGGCTTTTAGATGTCCCTTTTATCATGGCAGATGCCACAGCTTTGACTGAAGCAGGATATGTTGGTGAGGATGTTGAAAATATTATTCAAAAATTACTGCAGAAATGTAATTACGATGCTGAAAAAGCGCAGCGAGGTATCGTATACATAGATGAAATAGATAAAATCTCACGTAAATCGGACAATCCTTCGATCACACGTGATGTTTCAGGTGAAGGAGTGCAGCAGGCATTATTGAAATTAATTGAAGGAACCATTGCTATGGTTCCTCCGCAGGGTGGAAGAAAACATCCTAACCAAGAATTTATTCAAGTTGATACTACCAATATTTTATTTATTTGTGGTGGCGCATTTGATGGTCTGGATAGAGTGATCAGAGCACGTACCGAGAAGGGTGGAATTGGTTTTGGCGCTGATGTAAAAAACCATACTCGTAAGGATATGAATAAAGTCTTACAACAAGTAGAACCAGAAGATTTGGTTAAATTTGGCTTGATCCCTGAATTTGTAGGACGTTTACCTGTTGTAGCTACATTGGAAGAACTTAACGAAGCAGCATTAATTCAGATACTGACAGAACCCAAGAACGCACTCGTTAAACAATATTGGAAAATGTTCAATATGGAAGGTGGTGTAGATCTGGAATTCCGAGAGCCAGCACTTAAGGCAATTGCGAAAAGAGCTTTGACACGCAAAACAGGGGCGCGTGGATTACGCTCAATTCTGGAAGAAATATTGCTGGATATTATGTACGACCTCCCGTCATTAGAAAATGTTTCTAAAGTCGTCATTGACTATAATTCGACTAACGATGATATTAAGCCGATATTAATTTATTCTGATCAACCCAAGGTTGCCAAACGTTCCAAATAATTGGCCAGAAATCTAATCAATATTATTTAAGTTGATAAGTTGACGAGAAAAAAGATCGGCTAGTCGTTGAAAATAAACATAAACGAGAGCAGCCGATGCGAGGCAGACGCAGGAGAGAAATTGCAGTTTATATGTATGTTAAATGAATACTTTTTAGTCTGTTTTTAATATAAAGCAGGAATGCAGATCGTTTTTTTATGGTCTGGTAGATTTTTGATAATGAGATTGTTTCTTATCGTCTCTCAGACTTAGGTTCATTATTCGTGCTATTAAAAGCAAATATGTATATTTAACACCTCTATTTAAGTATTTGTGCGTGGCAGATATATGCTAGTGTATATTGTATTTCCATCTTGAATTTCTGATTAGTGCATATATGTTATCAATCAGTTGTGAATTTTATAAATGAGTAGATATGACTTCTTTGATCGAGAATTCTGAACAATTGATACTGCCTCTCCTGCCATTGCGTGATGTAGTTGTTTTTCCGCATATGGTCATACCATTATTTGTAGGAAGGCAGAAATCTATTAAAGCACTTGAACTTGCAATGGAGTCGAATAAAAATATTCTACTCGTTGCTCAAAAAATAGCGTCTAAAGATGACCCTGCGCCCGAGGATCTCTACAACGTATGTAGTATAGCGAGCTTATTACAGATGCTAAAACTGCCTGATGGCACGGTCAAGGTCCTGGTAGAGGGTAATCATCGCGCTCGTATTTTGGATTTAATTGATTCTGAGACTCATTTCTCTGGAAGAGCATCACAAGTATTGCCCGATACAACAGACAACCCTGAAGCAGAAGCAATGCGGCGCGCAATACTGACCCAATTCGATCAATATGTAAAACTTAACAAAAAGATTCCACCAGAGATTATCACTTCGTTGGGTGGTATAGATGATGCTGGACGTTTAGCTGATACCATTGCTGCTTATTTGCCATTAAAACTTGAGCAAAAACAGGAAATTCTTGAGATTTTTGATGTATCCAAACGTTTGGAGCATTTGCTGGGTTTGTTGGAGACTGAATTAGATATCCTACACGTAGAAAAACGTATCCGCGGTAGAGTTAAACGGCAGATGGAAAAAAGCCAACGTGACTATTATCTAAATGAGCAAGTAAAAGCAATTCAGAAAGAGCTAGGCGAAGGCGAGGATGGAGCAGATATAGATGAAATTGAGAAAAAGATCAAATCTGCTCAAATGCCTAAAGAAGCGAATGCTAAAGTTGAATCAGAATTAAAAAAACTTCGCTTGATGTCTCCGATGTCTGCGGAAGCGACAGTAGTGCGTAATTACATCGATGCGCTCGTAGCACTGCCATGGAAAAAGAAGAGTAAAATCAATAATGATTTAAAAGCAGCAGAAGCAGTACTTGAGAAGGATCACTATGGCTTAGAAAAAGTCAAAGAACGGATTGTTGAATATTTGGCTGTTCAGCAACGAGTTAACAAGATGAAGGCACCGATTCTTTGCCTCGTCGGTCCGCCAGGCGTTGGTAAGACTTCACTCGGACAATCAATTGCACATGCCACGAACAGAAAGTTTGTACGCATGTCACTAGGTGGTGTACGAGATGAAGCTGAGATACGTGGCCATAGGAGAACCTATATCGGATCAATGCCAGGCAAGATATTACACAATATGAGTAAGGTGGGCGTTAAGAACCCATTATTTTTACTTGATGAAGTAGATAAAATGGGTATGGATTTTCGTGGAGACCCTTCTTCTGCCTTGCTGGAAGTCCTCGATCCAGAGCAGAATAATACGTTTGTGGATCATTATGTTGAAGTGGAATATGATTTGTCCGACGTTATGTTTGTGGCAACAGCAAATACTCTAAACATTCCCCCAGCTTTACTTGATCGCATGGAAGTGATCCAATTATCAGGGTATACAGAAGACGAGAAACTGAATATAGCCACGCGTTATTTATTAACCAAACAGATGCACAATCATGGTCTCGAGGAAAATGAACTAGCCGTTTCAGATTCTGCATTGCGGGATATCGCTCGTTATTACACAAGAGAAGCAGGTGTAAGGGCGATGGAACGGGAAATTTCAAAAATCTGCCGAAAAGCTGTAAAAGCAATGTTGCTAAAAAAGGGGAAAAGCAAAATAATCGTTACATCGCGTAATCTGGATAAATTCTTGGGTGTAAGACGTTTCACATATGGCATTGCAGAAGAAAAAAATCAAGTGGGGCAAGTAACTGGACTAGCCTGGACAGAAGTAGGTGGCGAGCTATTGACTATTGAAGCTGTAGTATTACCTGGAAAAGGAAAAACCATTACTACCGGAAAACTGGGTGAAGTTATGCAGGAATCTATTCAGGCTGCACTTTCTGTAGTTAGAGGACGTTCTCACCTATTAGGTATCGCGGAAGACTTCTATCAAAAAAATGATATTCATATACATCTTCCAGAGGGTGCAACACCGAAGGATGGACCAAGCGCAGGTATAGGAATTTGTGTTGCGATGGTGTCGGTTCTGACAAATATTGCTGTGAGAGCGGATGTGGCTATGACAGGGGAAATTACTTTAAGAGGCGAAGTGCTTCCGATAGGTGGATTAAAGGAAAAATTACTGGCTGCTCATCGAGGTGGAATTAAGGCTGTGATTATTCCTGAAAAGAATGTAAAGGATTTAACTGATATTCCTTCAAATGTGAAAAATCAACTGACTATATATCCCGTCAGATGGATAGATCAAGTACTTGATCTGGCACTGGAACACAAGCCAGAGCGGCTACCTACTGCCATTGCCCAGTCGGCTTTACAGTCAGCTAGCGAGGAAAAACTAGTGGAATCCCTAATCAAACATTAAGTGATAAATTTTATTTTCTTTTGGTGATATAAAAAAATATTTTAAATTGACCCGAATTCTGCAAACAGCGGAATATGGTCTGATAATGATAATCGTTGCCATGGCAGACCGTTGAGATGGTTATTGCAGTTGATAACACTGAGTCCGCGGTAATAGATACGGTCCATTGATAATACAGGTAACCAAGCGGGAAAGGTGCGCGCATACGCTCCATGGGTCATTTTAAAAACCTCCTTAACGCCTAAGTCTCGATTTAAATAGTGTTCAGCACGACCACGCCAATCATTGAAATCACCGGCGATGATCAATGGTTCATCGGAGAGAACATGAGAGTTGATGCGTTTTGCTAGCGTTGAAAGTTGACGCTCTCTTTCATGCCCGAACAATCCCAAGTGTACACAGATGATATGAACTTTCTGATGGATTCCAGGAACCTGAACTGTCCCATGTAAAAGACTACGACTGGCTGATCGTAACATAGAAACATTAATATTCTCCCATTCAATGAAGGGATATTTACTTAAGATAGCGTTGCCGTGATGCCCCGATTTATAAATAACATTCTTTCCGTATGCATAATGATGCCAAACTTGATCTGCAAGAAATTCAAATTGCCGATTATTGGGCCAATCATCAAATCGGTTATTGGAAATGTTGCGTTCACCGTGTACTTCTTGTAGAAAAATTACATCGGCATCGATATGGCGCAATAAATTCTTTATCTCATGAAGAATGAATCGAAGATTAGTTGCATTAAAACCTTTGTGGATGTTGTAGGTTAAAACTTTTAGTGATGCATTAGACATACGGTTCCTGAATTTCGGTGATACTCATAAGTCAAATAAACAGAACTTATTGCTTGAGTTTACATAATGGCTGTTGAACTTTTACAGCTAATGCTATTGATTATAAGCTATGTTCGCGTTAATTTGTTATACCTTCAAACGCTCAAAGCGGCGTGTAATATATCCGTTGGTATCAACACTGGATCAATGCGTTCCCGAAAAAACCAATCAAAAGGAGGTTAATTTAGAACTCAAAAAGACAGCATAAATTCATACGCTCAGGCGACAACTAGCTTGACAACGACCGCATCCAGTGCGTAGACCGTATTGGTCAGATCGACACCGAAGCTGTCGTTGCAATACAGTTTGCGTGCACGCCGGATCAGCAATGTAGCCAAGTCTTCCCAGATGTGCCAGTTGCGTGCTTCGTTGGCGTCGGCCAGTGTCGAACGTTTGACGGGTGCGCGGAAACCCATGCTGTACAGCTTCGTCTGGCTGGCCAGCAAGCAGGCCGCAGACTCTCGCGGTAGGTCAGCTGTGCAAAAGCCATGGCGCGGAATTGCTCGGTACAACTCAGATTGCGCACGCCAGAATCGCCGCCATGACGCGCCACGATTCTCGCGAAGCTCGTCCACGGCACAAATTCCATGAGTTGTGCGAACAGCGTTTTTCCAAAGTTCATAGACTATCTCCAGAAGGTTCAACTTCTGGAGATTACTCGAACCCCCATATTCAAAAATCAAGTGCACCACCGTATCCTAAGTGTCATTAACTAACTGGATAACAGAGGCGCGACATGGTAATACATTACTTCCATTTGAATAAAACAGAAAGGACCCTAATCAAAGACTGGAAAAATCGAGGGATATCACTGAGAGAAATTGGACGCCGCCTTAATCGTTCGCATACGACAATTAGTCGGGAACTTAGGCGCAATCTTTGGTGCGGCCGGCATTATTACATCAGGGGCGCCCAGGAGATTTATGAGCATCGGTTAAAACGACGCGCTCAGCGGTACCGTTTGAAAATGGAATCAATAAGACGCTTCGTGCATAAAAAGTTAGCTATTGGTTGGAAACCTGAATTAATTGCTGGCCGATTAAAAGTGTCTGGTTCTGGGGAATACATATGCCATGAGTCAATTTATCAATACATCTACATTCAGGCGCCTGATCTCATTGAGTGCTTGACCAGGAAACATAAAAAAAGACGGACCAAGAATCCTTATCGCAGTACTACTGAACGTATTAAAAACCGGGTATCTATAGCACTGCGGCCAGTGCAGGTCGACAAACGTGAAATAGTTGGTTACTGGGAAAGTGATTCTGTAGTCGGAGGTGACAGGAAATCTGGATTGAACGTCATAATAGAGCGAACTACTCGCTTGGTGAACATATCATTGATGAAGAATAAAACTGCAAGGGAAACAAAATCAGCAGTTATTCGTCGATTATCGAATCATCCTGAAGAACTGGTCAAGAGCATTACTTATGATAACGGTTCTGAAAATGTACTGCATCAGGAAATCAACGATAGACTGGGCATACAATCTTTCTTCTGTGAACCCTACCATAGCTGGGAGAAAGGTTCTGTTGAACAAGTAAACGGTCTTATTAGACGCTATTTGCCTAAAGGCACTAATTTTAACAATATCACTGCTGCCGAAATTAATCGTATTGAAAAACGACTCAACAATCGCCCCAGAAAATGTTTAAATTACAAAACACCCTACGAGATGTTTAGGATAGCGCGTGGTGCACTTGCAGGTTGAATGTGGCACCTGAATTTGCAAAATATGATTTCAAATCGGCACCAAAATATTTTCTCTGTAGTCCTTATCAATACTGGTTTCTATCGTTTCAACAGCTAATTTAGCCGGACACTACTGGTGTGAACACAAAATCTATATTAACATCTGACCATGGTTCTTGCTGCTGCGTGAAGTGGTTTCTAAGTTGCCATTTAATAATGATTTCAACTTCGGAAATACATTCTCATGTATCTCTTGTAATTTATAGATTTCCTGTAGTGCCTCCAAAGGAAATCCTTGCCGGTTTTGTTCTTTCTCAACAACGAGTAGCTTCTGGATGCACAAATAAAATTCTTTATAGCCCCAGTGTAATTGAATTATTTCCGTCACTCTCGGATAGCTTTTATCAAGAAGCGATTCCTTATCACCTAAGAAAGCTTTAAATTCCTTAATTGAATTTTTTAATGACATTTATTTGTTCCTCCCAGTCAGTCGAAGTAAATCAGATTGTTCATTGGTAACCGAAAGAATAAAATAAACAACCCAGTGGCAAGACCACGAGGAATCGCAAGTTTAATTATCTGCGGCTATTTGTTTCTGGAATACGGATTATTTTTTATAAAATTCAATAAATCTGACAGGAAAACCCACACACTGCATAAATTATGTGTGACCTTGAACATTCTCAACATCAGCTTCTTAGCTATGTTTTAAATTATGTCAATTTTCGATTCCACGTGGTTTTTCTGCGGGATTAGTTATCTATTCAACTGTGGTCTACTGCTCAGAATATTTCAATAAACTGTAGGAAAACATATGCTACAGTTCATTTATCTCATCGGCCGTGATAAGAACCGCATGGCGAAGTGCATGCCCTATTGCATAGCCGGATTGTTCATCGCATAACCGCTCCAATATCCGCACTGCAGTATGGCGCTGCTTAACATGCACTTGTTTGTCAGCTTCCAAAATAGCATCAATGATGCCAGTGAAAGGAGCAAGCTTGGGAGACACTGGCTCGCTCTTGCGCCGATAACCCGGCGGTGCCGCGTATTGACACATCTTCTTCACAGTATTGCGGTGAATTCCAAAATAACGCGCAACTTCGCGTTCGCTTCTGCCTTCTATCATCACCGCTCGTCGAATCTTTACATATAGTTCCACTGTATAGATCCTCATCGCCTTTCACTTGATGCTAATCGCATCAGCTTGCAGGCTTCAGACTGGTACACTTTTATTCCGCCATTCCCGCGAAATTTAGTGCGTCTCAGTGACACATACATGGACGCCCACGGTAGTACAAGCTTTAATTTAATGATTTTGAGCAGGCAAAGATTGCAGCCATACATCCGGACTTTATGTGAAGCATATTGCTTCTGTCCCTGATGGAATACGCTGGTTGGGGTTCTATCATTTTTACGCACTTTTGGTGTGCTTGTACCACTACGAACTTTCCCAACCACGGTCTGACCAATCTCGCCATCATGTCATGATTGCCTGTGCAATCGGCAGCAGAGTCTATCTCCTTAAACTCGTTTTCGATGTGACATTACCAATACGCTTTTATTCAGCCACCCTGATCAGGCTTTGGCAGCGGATGCTGCCGAAGTGTGATTGGGGTGAAATTTAGTGTCTCTGGCAAGTAACGCCCAAATGATACGTGCGTTCTTGTTCGCCAGTGCAACGGCGGCAACATTCTTATTGCGCCGCGCCATTAGCTTGTGTAACCAGCTTTCCGGTTCAGCCTTGTTCTTGGCAAAGCGAATGACCGCTCGTGCTCCGTGGATCAGCAAAGTGCGCAAGTAAGTGTCGCCACGTTTACTGATACCAAGCAATATCTGCTTACCACCGCTGGAGCGTTGCTTTGGAACCAATCCGAACCATGCCGAAAGTTGCCTGCCGTTTTTGAACTCCGTGGCATTCCCTACAGTTGCCACAATGGCGCTCGCCGTGATCGGACCAATACCAGGAATGGCTTCCAGTCTTTGACTGGCTTCGTTCTCCTTATGCCACAGCTTGATCTGCAACCCCAGTTCTGCCACCTGACAATCCAATTCCTTGAGGTGGTCGTTCAGTCTTTCCAATAACTTGCGCAGGGTACCTGGCAAACCGTTCTCGGCATCTTCCAGTATATCCGGCATACGCTTGTTGATGGACCGGATGCCCTGAGGTATCACAATACCAAATTCAGAGAGTAAACCACGCATCTGATTTGCCTGCGCGGTTCTGGCTTTAACAAAACCCTGTCTGGCGCGATGTATCGAGAGGATTGCTTGTTGCTCAACGTTCTTGATCGGTACAAAGCGCATGTTGGGTCGGCTCACTGCTTCACAAACCGCTTCTGCATCTGCCATGTCATGCTTGTTGGTCTTCACATAAGGTTTGACGAACTGGGGTGACATGAGTTTGACAGTATGTCCAAATTCGCACAGCTTTCTCGCCCAGTGGTGCGAGCTACCGCAGGCTTCCATGCCAATCAGGCAGGGATCTAGATTGGCAAAAAACCTTGCCATCTCGCTACGGCGTAGTTGCTTACGTAGCACAACCTTGCTGTGCATATCCACCCCGTGAATCTGAAATACTTCTTTTGCCAAATAGATGCCTATCGTTGTAATCTTCATGTCGGACGCTCCTCTCTTGTTTAGTGGGCTTTACTGCGCCACTACTTTGGCACTTCGATGCCATTTAGGGTAGTGGGCGTCCATCCCATTATTTTTACACCGCTATTTACACTCATTGAATTTCTCGAACTACTGATCAAGGATGCAGGGAAGAAAGTGTTCTTGAGCCTGGATAATTTGAGAGTGCACCATAGCAAACCAGTGAAGGCTTGGCTGGAAGAAAATAAGGAAAAGATCGAATGCTTTTATTTACCCAGCTACAGCCCGGAATTAAATCCAGAAGATAGGTTAAACTCGGATTTGAAGCAGGCTATCGGTTCGAAAGTTCCGGTGCGTACCAAGGAGATGGTATGGATGCCTTCCTCCCCACTGGCTGGGGAGCCGGGGTAAGAATAGTAATTGAGTAAAAGCCCCTCGCGGACCTGACGGCATCTACGTGCCAAGGTGGAGATAATAGAATCTTTCCACAAACGGACGGAGGGGCTGAAATGAATTTTACAACCTATGGTTTGGATATTGCAAAGCGAGTTTTTCAACTGTACTGGGTGACACACGAGAACGGCGAGATACACAACC
>NZ_JAKFWH010000024.1 GCF_021731985.1 Nitrosomonas sp. | reverse complement strand
GTACGCTTGGTCGGGCGATTGAGCGCGTCCCAGGTATAGGTATGTTTGACACCGCGTGCATCGGTCACCGTTTTGAGGTTACCGCCGGTGTCGTAGGTGTAGGTAATCGTGCCGCGATCGGCTGAGAGCTCCTGCGTGACATCGCCAAAGCCGTTGACCGTGTAGGTGGTGGCAATATTTCGTGGATCGGATACTTGCGTGATCTGATCGAGCGCGTCCAGGGTTTGCTGAGTATGGCCGTTGGCCGGATCGATGGATTCTTTGAGACGATTGAGCGTATCAAACTGATAGGCTGCGGTATGCAGCAGCGGATCGGTGATTTGCTTCAGATTGCCTTGCGCATCGTATTGATATTGGGTGGTCTGGCTTTGTGCGCCGATGTCTTTCCACAGACGGCTTAAGGCATCGAATTCGCGTTGTTGGGTTTTTGTCAGGTTATTGAGCGGATCGAACAATTCTTCCTTGGTGCGGTTACCCATAGCATCCAGCGTGTAGTGCACGCGATTGCCGAGATTATCCGCAATATCGGTCAAACGATGCGCGGCATCATAGGTGTAGCTCAAGAAACTGCTATCCGGCAAAATGATTTTTTTGATTTGTCCCACGCCGTCGTACTGGTAGCTGGTGATTTCCGTGCTGCTGGTACGCGACAGCAATCGTTGGCGCGTATCGTAGGCGAGTACGGTGGTCAAGCCATTCGGGTCGATAATTTCTTCCGGTTGGCCGTGCGCGTTATAACGGGTGATTTGCGTGATATGACCCAATGCATTGGTGATACTTGCTATTTGTGTACGGCAACCTTTGTGACCGCCGACACAAACTGCATCCGGCGCGTAATAATCGGTGGTGGTGGTGTCGGTCACATCGGTGCGCGGGCCGTTCTCGGTTTTTTGCAGAATCACGCCGGGAATGCTGGGGTGATAACTATAGCTGGTATTCCACGTGCGCGTGGCGTTGGTGGCAGTATCTTTAATTTGATGCTGTGTGATGTTGCCATGCGTGTCATACACATAGCTGGTTTCGCGCTTGGATTCAGCGACGAGCGTGGGTAGCCGAAAACTGGCATGCCAGGTCGTGAGGATTTTACGTTCACTGCTATTTGCGGCCGGTGTGTAACTGAGCAAATAGCCCGGACAAGCACTGCCTGAGCTCAAACCTTCAATCCGGGCGGTTTCCAGGTTCCGGGTCAGATCATACGCATAGCAGGTTTTATTGCCATTGAAGTCGGCGCGGCTGGCGACATTGCCGTTAGCATCGTAAGTGGTTGCACTGGAAGCGGCACTACAGCCTGAACCGGCCGGTTGCGATTGACCGGTGCTTTTGGCGACGCCAAGAATGGTTTGGAAGGTGTGCGTGTATTGACTGTTCAGCGGATCGGTCACGAGGGTGTTGCTGCCATCGGCGCTGTAGCCCAGTACATACCGGTCAGCACCACCCGCATGTTCGGTCACCACTGCGCGGCCTTGCGTATCATACGTATAAGTCGCATAACGCACGCCGTTCTCATCGGTGATACCCGTTAATGCATTGGGTAAACTGGCTCCACCTTCGATGTAGATAGATTCGTTGTAGTGGTAGGTGCGGGTTTTGCCATCGGGATAGGTGACCGTGGTAAGGTTGCCGTTACTTGCATAGGTAAATTGGTAATTGCCGCCTGCAGGATCGACTAAGGTAGAAAAATTACCATAATCATCATGAGTAAATTGTAATTTATTCCCAAAAGTATCAGTAATACTTTCAAGACTGCCTTCTGAGTTATATGTCAACGTATGAATTAATCCACTACGATCTTCGATCGAGATGAGTCTTCCGTAGGCATCATAATTTTCTATTCTGTCGGAAAATTTGTCGGTATAAGTCCAGCCTATCCGTTGATTATTGGAATTAACAAGTTCAGTAAGCGAATCATTTATATCATCATCACTGCGCCACTCTCCTATGGCCTGATCCTTATAAAATAAAAGAGCACCTCTACCACGATATACGCGTGCACTATTAGGAGTTTGTTGGCCATCGAGAACTATGAATTTATAATATGTATGTCGCCAGGTTATTCCAGATCTTTTATTGTCGTTATGTTGATAGAACAACTGGAAATCTATCGGAAAGTCACTGCTGCCAGTTCGATAAATAGGCACGGTCAGCTCTTTTCGTCCTAGTCCAATATAAACTGGATTGGGAGTTCTATCTTCGCATTCTTTCGGTTTTGCTAGATCTTTCTCACCATCTGGTTCAGAAGATACCGAGCATGCAATATACCCATATCGCTCAATGTTATAAGCATCCTTAATACTATATCCGACTGAGTTATTAGAGCAAATACCTTGCTGTGATGCTGTATGCCAACTACAGTAGCCAGGCTCATAGGTTCGGCAAAATCTATAACCCCAGATCCACCCATCATAACCAGGTGAATAAGGATATTTTTCTATCGGATGACATAACCATACACCGCCATAATCTGTGCATGTTTCACGCCTTAACGATTCAAGTGCTTGCTGATAGGATGGGTAGTATAAGGATGGATAGCCTGCAATATTTAATTCAAATTCATACTCTGACATTCCTCGAGTATCTAGGCTATTTCGTGCCCACACAAACTTTATAGGTGGTTGAATTTGTGTGTCTACCGGTATAGAGGTGTCGGCTATAACCGCTGAGTTGCCAGCGGCAAAAAATACCAAAAACGATAGGTTGAGCAGATATTGTTTCCATCCACTGCATAAAAATCCTCCTAGCATTGGCTTTCCCTTTATGAGTTTGTGATTAATATATCCGCGTATGAAATACACAATTCTTAAAAAAGAAAGAAATCTTATGACCATTTCGCTCAATCAAAACGCTAAATAGCAATCCATTTACCCGCTATTTCTTAAATTTACTTCAGCAGACTAATCCTTTAATGGACGAGATAACTTGAATCACCTATCCTTGGTAAGAGGGATAGATATTTCAATTTATCTTCTCATTGGAAAATAACTTCTAAAAAATCCCATTTTTAATAAAAATACAGTGCAGCCTGTACATTAATTTGGCAGAATTAGGCTATTTGAAATAACCTTTCACTAACCGGGGAAATGAAATGAAATATAAGAGCCTTCAAGAGTTCAGCGCGTATGTGGCTGAGCGTAATCCTAATCAACCAGAGTATATGCAGGCGGTTACTGAGGTCGTGGAGAGTTTGTGGCCTTTTATTATGGAACATCCACGTTATGCGGAGCATGGCTTGCTGGATCGCTTGGTCGAGCCGGAGCGGGTGATTATATTTCGTGTGTCCTGGGTTGATGATCATGGTGAAGTCAAAGTTAATCGCGGTTACCGGATACAGCACAGTTCTTCCATCGGTCCATATAAAGGCGGTGTCCGGTTTCATCCTTCGGTGAATCTGTCGATTCTTAAATTCCTGGCGTTTGAGCAGACCTTCAAGAATGCATTGACGACGCTGCCGATGGGCGGCGGTAAAGGGGGTTCCGATTTTGATCCGAAAGGGAAAAGCCCCGGCGAAGTTATGCGGTTCTGTCAGGCTTTTATCTGTGAATTGTTCCGGCATATCGGCTCCGATACCGATGTTCCCGCCGGCGATATCGGCGTGGGCGGGCGTGAAGTCGGATTCATGGCGGGCATGATGAAAAAATTGTCCAATCGCGCGGATTGCGTGTTTACCGGGAAAGGATTGAGTTTTGGCGGATCATTGATACGTCCGGAAGCAACGGGTTACGGCACGGTGTATTTTGCCCAGGAAGTATTGAAACATGCTGGACGTTCTTTAGAAGGCATGCGGGTTTCAGTTTCCGGATCAGGCAATGTGGCCCAATTTGCTGTTGAGAAGGCAATGGCAAAAGGCGCCAAGGTGGTTACCGTATCCGATTCGAGCGGCACGATTGTGGATGAAGCTGGCTTTACCCCGGAAAAACTGGCGATTCTGGCCGAAGTGAAGAATCATCTGTATGCCCGACTGGATGAATATGCCAAACGTGTCAATGTAACTTACTTGCCGGGTGCAAAACCTTGGCATGTGCCGGTGCAAGTGGCATTGCCGTGCGCGACACAAAATGAAATCAATGGCGAGGATGCGCAAACCTTAGTTAGAAATGGCGTTATTTGTGTTGCCGAAGGGGCAAACATGCCATCGACTGCGGAAGCCGTCGAATGTTTTATCCATAACAAGGTACTGTATGCGCCGGGTAAAGCGAGTAACGCAGGCGGTGTGGCAACGTCCGGGCTGGAAATGAGCCAGAATGCCATGCGCATGTCTTGGACACGCGAAGAAGTGGATGCGCGCTTGCAGGAAATTATGCAGGCCATTCACAAATCCTGCCTGAAGTACGGTACCAAACCCGATGGTAGCGTTAATTATGTGGATGGCGCCAATATCGCCGGTTTTGTTAAAGTGGCCGAAGCCATGCTGGGTCAGGGCGTTATCTGATAATTATTGCCGGTTTAGGGCATCTCTAAAAATCCAAATTTCGTCACAACACTTTGTTACTCGAAAAGAATGTTTCCTTACATATCATGAATATGCTGCGTAACCATTTTTTTCTCGTGCCTCGTTTTGTTTAGAACTTTGAATTTTTAGAAGTGCCCTTTAGAGACTGGCCGTTAAAATTTCACATAACTTGAAGCATGACACTGGATTATCGCGACGCTGCTGCGATAATCCGGATTGATTGCAGAAGGCTCGTTTCCGTCTTTTTATTGTAATCTCCATTCGTTGTACCTTATTAGCTATGAGAAATTACCTGTTTGGATTAATCCTTTTAGCTTATGCTGGAACACTATCAGCAAACCAGGACAGCGATTTTCTTGCCGCCCGGCAAGCATTTCAAGCTGGTGATGCGAAGCGCTTAGACGATTACGCCAGACGGCTGCAACGCCATGCGCTATGGCCTTACGTGGAATATTATCAATTCCGCATGGTGTTGCAAACGACCGATGTCGCAACGATCAGAAATTTTTTGCAGCGGCACGAAGGCAGCTTGGTTGCAGACCGGTTACGGGCCGACTGGCTTAAGATCTTGGGCAAGAATCAACAGTGGCAGCTTTTTGACGCTGAATACCCATTGCTGGGCAATAAGGATACCGAGCTCTTGTGTTATTACTATCAGCGCCGTCTGAGTGCGCATGATAAAACGGCGCTGACGGATGCGCGGTCATTATGGTCTACGCCCACCAGCATGCCGGATAGTTGTACGCCGGTTTTTCAGGCACTCATTTCCAACGGGCAGATTTCTTCGGAAGATATCTGGACACGAATCCGGTCATCGCTGGAAGAAGGTCAAACCGGTGTGGCCACACATGTTAATCGTTATTTGTCCGGCAACGATGCGCTGAACAGTGTCGATTTGAATAATGCTGCGAAGAATCCGCAGCGCTACCTGGAAACATTGAGAAGCAAAATCAGGACGCGCAGTGACCGCGAGATTGTGCTGTTTGCATTACTGCGCCTGCTGCGCAACGATACGAACCAAGCGTATGTGCAGTGGCTAAAAATAAAAGATCAGTTCACCGCATCGGATCGTTCTTATTTCCTCGGAAGACTGGGGTACCGGGCCGCGATGCGGCATGATTCCCGGGCACTGGATTGGTTCAGGGAGGCGCAAAATACTGCGCAACCGTACCCGCCTTCGGATACCGTGCTTGCCTGGCAGGTACGGGCCGCATTGCGGGTTACCAACTGGGATGAAGTCCTGAAAACGATCAACAGAATGTCGCCAGCCGAACAGCAAGTTGATACGTGGCGTTATTGGAAAGCGCGCGCATTAAAAGCGAAAGGGGAAGCGCTGGATGCACATAATATTTTTGTTCCGCTCAGTGATGAGCACAGTTTTTACGGTCAATTGGCAAGAGAAGAACTGGGAACCATGCTCAGCATTGCGGATAAAGCGTATCGCGTCAGCAGCGGCGAGGTGTCCGCAATGGAGCGCAAACCGGGTATCCAACGCGCTTTGGCTTTTTCCCGTATGAATTTACGTACCGAAGCGTACCGTGAATGGAGCTGGACCGTCCGCAATTTTAGCGACCCGGAGCTACTGGCTGCCGCGGAAGTGGCTCGTCGTCATGGCATGTACGATCGTGCGATTAACACGGCAAACCGGACCGTGTCGCAGCATGATTTTAGTCTGCGCTTTTTATCACCGCACCGGGAAACACTCAAAAAGGTTTTGCGGCAACATGAACTGGATGAAGCCTGGGTCTATGGTCTAATCCGACAGGAAAGCCGTTTCATCGCGGATATCAAATCCCATGCCGGGGCAGCAGGTCTGATGCAACTGATGCCCGCCACTGCCGAATGGGTTGCCAAGCAATTGGGAATACAAAATTTTCGCCAGAATGTCGTGGTGGATGTGAATACCAATCTGCAATTGGGCACGTATTATCTCAAGCATGTGCTCGGTACGCTGGACAATCAGCCACTACTGGCTTCAGCCGCCTATAATGCCGGGCCAGGACGAGCCAGGCGCTGGCGCGATAATACCGTGCCGCTGGAGGGCGCGATTTATGCTGAGACGATTCCTTTTAATGAAACGCGGGATTACGTCAAAAAGGTCTTGAAGAACTCGATGTATTACGCCAAAGTTCTGGATCACGGGCAGGATTCGCCAACGCTTAAGCAGCGTCTGGGCGTTGTGCGAGCGGCAAAATAACGGTTGGTTAAATTTTCATTCATTCAGCGATAGAGTCGACATTGAAAACTTATCTGGTAGGCGGTTCCGTGCGCGATGAACTGCTGGGATTGCCCGTCAAAGATCATGACTATGTGGTTGTGGGCGCTTCGCCGGAGGAAATGGAGCGACAGGGTTATCGTCCGGTTGGCAAGGATTTTCCGGTTTTTTTGCATCCGCAAACCCATGAACAGTATGCATTGGCGCGTACGGAACGAAAAATTTCACGCGGGTATAAAGGATTTGAGGTGTTTGCCTCACCGCAGGTTACTTTGCAGGAAGATTTGGCGCGACGTGACTTAACTATCAACTCGATTGCCAAAGACGAAGCAGGCAATATCATCGATCCGTTTAACGGCGTTGCGGATCTGGAAGCCGGCATACTGCGCCATGTGAGTCCTGCATTTTCCGAAGATCCGGTGCGTATTCTCAGAGCTGCACGCTTTGCGGCGCGTTTCAGTTTCCGCATTGCGCCGGAAACGCTGGCGCTGATGAGTGAGATGGTGCATAACGGCGAAGTGGATGCACTGGTGCCGGAGCGTGTCTGGCAAGAGCTCTCGCGCGGACTGATGGAAGAAAATCCTTCACGAATGTTCTATGTACTGCGCGAATGCGGCGCCCTGGCGCGTATCCTGCCCGAAGTCGACGTGTTGTTTGGTGTTCCGCAACCGGCGCATGCACATCCTGAAATCGATACCGGACTGCACATCATGCTGGCCATCGATCATGCTGCTGCAAAAAATTATTCGTTGCCGGTGCGTTTTGCGACGCTGACGCATGACTTAGGCAAAGGCACGACACCGCCCGAAGAGTGGCCGCGCCATATCGGCCATGAAGCGCGCAGCATTGATTTGACGCGGAACTTATGCGAGCGCATCAGAATTCCCAAGGATTCGCGTGATCTTGCGTTACTGGTCGCCCGCTATCACGGTAATGTGCATCGGGCGGAAGAACTCAAGCCTTCTACGCTGGCGGATATACTGCAAGCGGTTGATGCCTACCGGAAACCCGAAAGATTCGAAGAATTTTTGCAAGCGTGCGCATGTGACTTCCACGGGCGCCCCGGCTACGCAGCAAAACCTTATGTTCAGGCTGAACGGTTTCAGCAGGCCTATGTTGCAGCAAAAAGTGTAGATGCCGGTGCAATTGCTGGGGAATTGAGCCAGAGTATTGCGGATCCCACAAAATTACCCCTGGCAATTAACACGAAGGTACGCGAGGCGAGAATCACCAGAATAAAAGCTGAATTAATCTGAAAACGGGTTCAGAAAAATAACGCCCCACATACGCAACGCCGTGCAAGAAAGCCTATAGCGAGCACAATCGCTATGCGAATACGACACCACTCTGCTCTAATCCGATCAGGTTGATGTTCGTTGCATTGACTTCAGAATTAGCGGCAATTTCCAGTAATTCCGCTTGAGTAAATGTTCCGCCACTGCCCTGTAGCAATCCGACATAAAAATCATGTTCTGCGGCCGAAGGCGCTACGCCTACTACATTCTGGAAGACCTTATCCACAAAGGCTCCGTTACTAGGATTACCCAACACACCGATCACGAGTTGAGCTACTTGCAACATACTTTGGCCGGAGTCGAACAGATCGAGTCCGATACCGACATAGTCCGGATGAGCCTGAATAGTAGGCGTATCGAACGCTGCGCCGATGATCCGAACCGTGTTGCTGGCTGCTTGCCCGGCATCGAGATCCACGGCGATATTTTTATCGGTAAATTGGAAACGCTCGATACCGGAAACGATATCGTTACCATCGGGCCCAGAAACGCTGAGACCGGAGCTGGTTCCGAGAATCGAGTAATTCGCGCGATTGCTGTTGTAGACTGCAGTATCAACACCCAATCCACCACTCAGTGTGTCATTGCCTCCCGAACCATTTAGTGTGTCTTGTCCGTCGGCACCCAGGATAAAATCATCCCCTGATGTACCTGCCAAATTGTCCGGACCATCTGTCCCTGAAAATACATTGCTGGGTATAGTGCCGGTATTACCCGCGAAATTTTTTGGGGAATTGACTCCAGTCGAGCTATCAGGGTTAAGTGACCGTATTCCGTCAACCGGTAATGAGGCGTAATTTATCTCGCCTCCAACCATTCCGGGAAAACTCACGGCACCACTGACAGTGAACAGAAATCCATTCGGAACGATGTAATCGGGTGTCACAATGCCCAATTCCGCAAACCCTTGCGTCGCAACCAGTACCGACTTATTGGTTGTTGTTTCACTGGGGAGATTCGTGGTGATATTGAAAGTGTTAGTAGTGACGCCATTGGTCGAGGTAATTTTATGCCCAGCCCACTCGCCCTGGCCATTCGCATCCCCTTCAAACTCTATAAATTGAACAGTTCCATTAGCATTTGAATAGACTTCGTTAATGTGGAATAAGTGAAATGACATTTTTTTCTCCTGAGATCAGCGGTTAAGAGTGCAGTGAAGCTACTAGCATGGTACAAGAATAATTTTGATGTCAGATGGTTTCATAGACTGATCTCAAAATATAGAATTTTATTATCCAGATTATAAAATTGTCGCTTTAATAAGGGAATAAGCAAATTGCTTATTTTTATCTACCCTAAATGATGTATAAATTTACGGACTGTGATTTGCTTCAAGAAAGTTCTGATGAAATCCTTAGTAAGCCGTTGAAAAACGTTTCCGAGGTAGCCGATGCAAGGCAAAAACAGGCGAAAAAGCGCAGTTTATGCTTAATAAATGAGCATTTTTAGTCTGTTTTTAACACCGCAGCGGCAACGCAGATAGTTTTTCAACGGCCTGTTAGAATTAATTAATGAGCAGCGAATATATCGTATGCGAGCTTAGTCTTCTCGCCGGATCTGTGCCGGGTTATTTCTTTCTCCACTGCCCATCGATCTGAATCCAGGTTCCGGCTGGAACTTTCCGGATAATCTCTGCTGCATACACTTTTCCTACCTGTTCAATGTCTATGCCCTGTGCGGCGGCTTTTTCCTGGTAAATAGCTTTGCGCTTGGCGTTAATTGCATCGGCTTCCGCCTGAGCACTCGCGTCTCTTGCCACGACGTAGCCTTCATACGTTTCACCAATCGCACCCGATGCGCGCAGGTTATCGAGCGCATCAGCCCATGCCGGTGCTGCGCAGAGTGCTAGAGCCAGCAGAATAGCGCCGCTGATTCCCGCTAGCGGTTTTTTAACTGTCATTTTTGGAATACGCTGCATAGTGTTCTCCTTTCTCATTTAATATCAGAAAATGCCGGGGTTGGCCGCGATATCTTTCTTGGCTTCTTCTTCAAGCTTTACCCGAATATCAGCATCCAGCTTGATATTGAGATTAATCGTAATCGGCTCTTTCGGAGTTTCCAGCTTGACTGTCGGTGCGCACGCAGTGATCACCAGGCAGCAAAGGATCAGGATTACTGTGACGCGTATTGTGTTGGTTATTCGATCAATTTTGCGCATGATTGCACTCCTTTTCTAGTGGATTCCCAAGCCGTATTTTTGCCGGGAACCGGTAATGAGCCTAACTGTGCTCTATGGCGATAATATGGTGCAGCCTAACTTAATGACGCCTGAATGCATTGCGTAGAATTTCATGGGATAAATTGTAGCCCTGATTAATCGTCTGCAGAATTTTGTCGATATCACTTTCCAAATTAATATTCAAGCGGAAAACTTGCCCATCTTTAACCTCAGGATTATTTCCCAGCAAGGAAAGTTTGGCGATCAAACCATGCGTTGCCGATTTATCCAGATCCAGTGACAGCTCGGTGTAATGAAAATCCTGCACGGCTTGCAGTAACAAATTCATCTCTTCACCCGCGGTGGCTAACAGTTGTGAAGCTTTTGCGGAATGGAAGCGCAGAACACCGGGTACCTTTGCTGCCAGATGGCCTTTTCTTATCATAACCTGATTATCTTCCAAGCGGATCGGAATCTGTCCATCCAGATGCCCGCTTCCGGTGAGTCCATTGATTTGAATCAGGTTAAAAAAGGTTCCCAGATCGATGTTGTTCACGTGGACCAGGACATCAGTGTGTGCAGCGGCAGGATTAATGATCGTGGGCGCCAATGAGAGGATGCCATCCATCATGGAAAATTGCGCTTTCTCAAGCGCGATACGCGGTGGATCCGCGCCTTCGATCTGGTAGGAAACCAGCAGATTTTCCACCGGAATGCCGGTATCAATGCGCCGGATCGTGATGGTCTGCTGCGGCAGGCTGCTGGGCGATAATAAGTTCTCTAATCTGAGCGATGCATTAAGATCGTCTACTTTGGCGGTTTCATGCGCAAACGATACATGGCGCAATTCAAACGCGCCGCGACTGCTATGTACAACACCCTTATTGGACCAATTGAATTGCGCGCTCGCGCTGACTTGACCACTCACCGCTTCCAGCCGGGATAAAACGGGGGAAAGTGCGCTGGGCTGCAAACGGTCTGGTGAGAAATTGAGCGGAACAATCTCTGCTTTTAGCATCCCGTTACCACTAATGGGCGAATGCTTGCCGGTGATTTTTAAATAGCGTAAATCCGGCACGCCGCCCGCAACGTTTAGAGCGTACTCCGCTGGTTTCCCATCAGCGGCTTCATTCCGGATGCTGCCGTTAATGGACACTGCTGCGAACAGCGGCTCGGGTGCCAGATGTTGCAGTTGGCCGATGGCAAAATCAGCGGCGGTGCCGGTTTCCGGGTCATCCAAATGCAGCGTGGCGGAGATAGCATTCAATTGCAGTTGAGATTGCGGTAACAATACCGCCGTATCGCTGAGGGTAAAACGTCCCTGGTACTTCTCTCTGGTGTCAAACTCTCCGGTCAAGGCTATTTTCCCTGGGTGAATCTGTGCCTCAATGGCCGGAGATTTGTCTTGTTGAACCAGCAAGGAGAAATCTGCAGGTATCACAGCGATATCATGTTTAACTGCCAAGCCCTGCGAATTCTTGACCAGCTCCAGATTGGCTTGGGAAATTGAAAGCTTCAAAGGATTTTGGAAGCGCAAAGCAGTACCGGAGTTAATCTTGCCCAAGGTAACCTGTCCCGGATTGCGCAGTCCAATGCGCCAGCTAGTCTGATCGAGAATAACTTGCATTGGTAAGGAAACAGATATCTGCCGGATATCCATAGAGCCCATGGCCGATTGGCCGCCAACGATACCTAAATCGAGCTGTCCTGACCAGGAATCCGGTAATCCGCGAATATCTCCTTTGATGCTGATTTGATCAATGGCCGTGTCAGGCAATATAAATGCTGCCGGGTTTTTACCAGCCTGCTCGGAAACTGGCTTCGCTGACTTTTTTCCTGACAACTTAACTTTGGATAGCGCAAACTCGGTGCCGATATGTTGCAGCCGCATAGCCGCAATTGTGAAAGTTGCATCGCCTGCGAAACTGGAAATTTTTGCTTCGGGCAAGTCCAACATGCCCTCTGCAACAGTGACTTTGCCCCGCATATTCCCCTGCCTATCGAGTGTCGCAGCCAATGTGCCTTTGGTTTGCCCGAGTGAACCGGAGACTACGGCGCTGAAATGTATCGCCTGAGTGCCCGGCTGGTCTTGCTGGATGTCCCCAGACAGCGCAACCGTGGCATTGCCAGCCGTTGCGTGAAGGTGAATTGCTGAGTCCTTCAGAGAAAAGTTAGGCAACCAGGGTATGCTGATATCGCTTCCAGCCGTCGATGTCAGGGCTTGCAGCGAATCCGAAGGGGGGCGCTCTCCACTCAAGTCGAGCACCCATTGCAAACCGCTGATTTCAACTGATGCCGGTTTTCCTATGAGCAGATCCTGCAGTTGCCAAGTCACCAGAATTTTGCCAACACGCAATTCCTTATTTTTACCCGCTGTCAGATCTTGCAAGCGGAAGTCATTGAGCGAAATATCGAGCGTCGAAATGGATTGCAATGGCAACCCCCGTTTGCTCAATTGGGTACTGATCAGTGCTTCCAGCAGGGGATTGCGGAGTGCATAGAGACTAACTCCAGCAAAAATAATCAGGCTAGCCAGAACCAGAAACCCGGTTTTTAACCGTTTGCCCATTTGATTAATTGGTAATGGTTGTAATAACGCATTTATTTCTCGATTAGACTTGACTGACAGGCTTCGATAGCACTGCTATGACAAGATATCATAACCTACTAGTACTGCCTGGCAGCCTTTATGGTAAGAATAAATCGCGACCGGACCGTTTATCCTTTTATACTATGCGGTATCTTTAAAATAGATTTTTCTCATCTCATTTCTTTCAAATATGGATTTATTGACCCAGGGATTGCTCGGCGCCACGATGGCGCAATCGGGTGCCAAACAACAGGAAACGCGACTTGCAACCGGCATTGGTTTTTTTGCCGGAATCGCTGCGGATGCGGATATTCTGATTCAGTCGTCGAATGATCCGCTATTGAATATCGAGTTTCATCGTCATTTCACGCATTCGCTGTTTTTTGTTCCGTTCGGTGCCTTGATTGTAGCGCTTTTGCTGTGGCCATTTCTGCGCAAACGTCTGCCCTTTGCCCGTCTGTATTTATTTGCTTTTCTGGGATATTGTTTGAGCGGCGTGCTGGATGCTTTCACCAGCTATGGCACCAATCTGCTCTGGCCAGTGAGCGATGAGCGCGTGGCGTTTAATATCATTTCGGTATTGGATCCGGCTTTCACATTGATCCTGCTGATTGCCGGGGTGATTGCTTTTAGGAAATACAATTACACGGCGGCCCGGATTGGATTATTGCTCGCGGCGGTATACCTATCATTTGGCTGGATGCAATTGCACCGTGCTGAAACCGTCGCGGAAACACTGATTGCCGAAAGAGGACACCGTGCGGAACAATTGCTGGTGAAACCGACTCTCGCCAATCTGGTACTGTGGCGTTCCATCTACGAATTTGAAGGCAAACTCTATGTAAATGCGATCCGGGTCGGTTTATTTTCCGAGTCGCGCATTTATCCGGGAGAATCCGTTGAAAAATTTGTTCTGGAACGCGACTTGAGCACATTGCCGCCGTCGTCGGTGTTGGCAAACGATATTGCGCGTTTCAGTCATTTCTCGGCAGGATTGCTCGCGATTCGCCCGGAGCAACCGAATGTGCTCGTGGATGTACGCTATTCCAATCTGCCGATGACACTGGCGCCGCTATGGGGCATCGAAATCAACCCGGAACAACCGGATCAGCATGCGAAATATACGCTTTACCGGGATTTATCGAGCGCAACGCGCGAGAAATTTCTGAAGCTATTGCTGGGCGAGCATATTTTGGATTGATCAAAATAACTAGTCAGACACAACGTGCTTATTACTGAATTCAATGCGGGCATATATCCAGGATCCAGGAATGATTGTTAATTTTTATCATGGATGCATTACAATGACGAAGCATTAGTAAAGAGCTGCATAAAAAAATAAATATTTACATATCTTTAATTATTCATGATCAACCGGATTTATAAAAGTGTCAGAATTTTGCGCCAAAATAGGTCAACCTACCGCTAACTGCCCGACGTCATTATTAGATTTTGATTATGACAATCCTCGCTTAACAACTGGCGATGAACTAAGTGCACATGATGAGAAAAGTATTATCTGTGCATTGCGTGATATAGCTGCATTGGATGAGCTGATTCAATCCATTTGCACGAATGAATACCTAAATCTAGAGCCCCTAATAGTATTGGGTGAAGAATCCGGCCCCTTTACTGTTTTAGAGGGAAACCGACGTCTTGCTGCGATAAAGCTAATTAAAGATAGAAACTTGGCGAGAGAATGTAAAGTTTCATTGCCAGATAATATTTCCCAAGAGGTTGTTGATTCAATTCAGAAGATAAGTGTTTGGCGTGTAAAGGAGCGCTCTGATGCTCAAGCATTTATCGGATTCAAACATATCAATGGCCCACACCGTTGGGATGCATACGCAAAAGCCCGATTCGTTGCTGATTGGTATAAGAAAGATAAAGGCAAAGGATTGACAATCGAATCAATAGCCAGACAACTCGGAGATGATAATGACACCATACGAGCTTATGTGGGTGCGATTTTAGTACTTGAACAAGCTGAAGATGAACGGCTTTTTGATATTAAAGATCGCTTCAATCGCGGTCGGTTTGCTTTTTCTCATTTTTATACTGCTTTGGGTAGAAAAGAGTATCAAGAGTTTCTTGGGTTATCTAAGGGATGGAATCAATCTCCCAACGAACAACCCATAGATCAAGATAAGATTCCACACCTTGAGGAAGTTCTTTCCTATCTATATGGATCAAAGCAAGATAATTTACCGCCAAAAATAAAGAGTCAGAACCCAGATCTTAAATTTATTGGTGAAGTTCTGGCCCACCCGGTCGCTTTAGAAAAACTGAGGGGCGGCTCCGAACTGAATGTTGCATATAATGAAGTACGAGAACCAGGAGCTGTATTTAGTGAAGCGCTGGTTCAAGTAAGTCTAAAAATTGATGCGGCTATTAACTTACTTGCAAAATATGATGGTTCATTTTCGTTACTTCAGATAGCAAATGAAATCCAAGAGAAATCAGAAACATTAGTTATGACAATGCGTCGAAAGCATGATAAAGCCTCGGACAAATGACTAACACAGTATAGAGAAATAAAATTGATTGAAACACCTCTTGCCATGCTTCCCCTGGATCGTAGTTCCCAAGAAATTTGTGATTGGTTTGAACTCTATGCTTTGTCTTCAGAATACCACTCGGCAAATTTTGCAGAACTGGCTCGTATGTGGGATAAACGCAGAAACTCAGAGGATGTTGATTTTGAAGGTTCGGCAAGCACGCAAGAAGATTTTTTCTTGGAAGAGATATATCAAACTATACGCGAAAGAATGGAGTTTCTAAAAGATTGCTATCCATTCAGATTTAGCGAGAATGATGAAGAATTGATTTATGATAAAGATGATTTGAACAATGGTTCCGTTATTTACCTCTTTTGTTTGTTTCTATCCAACACAAATAATGATGATATTTTTGATGACGCTTCTTTCTTTGAGATTAACAACAAGGTAAGAGATCTATTTCAAGCATGTGCAACTTGGGCAGCAGCAGGTGAAGTAGAAGGTCACGCTTATTCGTTCGGTTTTCCTCGACCAGATCATTCCGGTTTTCTAGTAAAACTCACAGCTATTTATCAACACTTTTCTGATGGAAAAGTAAGAAATACTCCATTGCCTGGCTCATCTGTTAGTCCCAAAGATGAGGAAATAGATATTATTGCGTGGCGCCCCAGGCAAGACAATGCTGCAGGAACATACTACCTCTTGGGTCAAGTTGCATCAGGCCATAATTGGCCAGATAAAAGCATAATGGGCACCATTGATGCATTTCATGAAACTTGGTTTGAAATACAACCTGCTAGTAAATCGATATCCGCGATGTTTATACCATTTAATATTATTCCTAATAGAGCTGAGACTAGAGAAGACAAAATTTCAATACTAACGCGAAAATTTGGCTCTATCTTTTATAGATATCGAATACCTTTTTTTGCAAAAAGAGGGCTTGAGATTAGTAAAACCGATCGAGGCTTAACTATCGAAAGAACCGCCGAAATTGATAATATTTTCGGCTGGGTTCGGGGTGTGATAGAGAAATTTAGGAAAGCTTGTGTCTATTCCTAATCAAATAAAAAGTCCGCTACGTTATCCTGGAAGTAAAGCGACATTTCTTAATGTAATATTGAAGTTTATTGAGACTCATAAACTATATGAGAAAGATATCGTGGAACCGTATGCGGGCAGTGGGATTGTGTCGTTGTCTTTGGTATCAAGCGGAGTTATTAAAAGAGCAATTTTGATCGAAAGAGATCCTCTAATCTTTGCTTTTTGGAAGGCTGTTTTTGAACATACTGACACATTGATTGCTTCTATAGAAAAAGTAAATGTAGATATCGATACTTGGCAACAGTTTAGAAATTATCTCAAATACGATACGCCAGAAAATCAACAGATACCTGATCTGGCATTAGCTTGCCTTTTCCTAAATAGAACAAATTTTTCAGGTATCTTGCATAGTGGTCCTGTTGGCGGTCAAAGCCAAAACTCTAACTATAAGATAGATTGTCGTTTTAATAAGAAAAAAATCATATCAAGAATACAGCGCATCTCTTTGCTAAAGGACTCTGTTTCTGTTGAATTTGATGATGCACTTCAATTTCTCCATACATCAAATGCTAGGAATAGCAATAACTGTTTTTTTTATATTGACCCTCCTTATTTTAAGCAAGGGCGTAAACTATATCGTTATAACTACAAAATAGTTGATCATAAAAGACTCTCAGATATCTTGAGAAATGCTAATTTTCCTTGGATCCTGAGTTACGATAAGCATGAGTTCATTGAATTGCTTTATGATGATTTCCTTAAAACTCATCAAAGTTTTAGGTATATGACAAAAACGCCTAAAAATGAAAATGAGCTAGTTATTACAAATATGCAGATTCCTTCGTTAAGAAAAGATGGCCAATTAACTCCTCTTGTAAATGTACATTTGACAGATTTTCTTAGCATAAGTGGTTGAGGAATTCAAATAGAAAATATACATTTATCTCATTGCTTCAGAATACTTGCAAACTTTCTGAGGATTTATTGTTTCAGATAAGTAATCCATTTCTGATACAACCGCTCAGCCACTGCATTGAGCGTCGGCACGCGCTCAGGCAGTTTTTTTCGATCTTGTGTTGGCGCTTGAGTGACACAGGAAGATTTTCGACATTAGAGATTCTCCGGTTCCCGGTGATTAAAAATGACTATCAACGAATGGTATTTTAATCATCACGAACTTACAAAGAGCATAAATCAATTAATTTTAGTTTATATGCATTGCAATCCACCTTTAATTACATTTGATTTTGTGCATATGCCTTACAGGCCATTTCACCTTGAAGCAAAATGGACAATGCGTACGTGAATACGTATGATGCGCTATTGGGAGGTTTCTATGACAACGTTGAATGTAACCGAAGCCAGGGCTAAATTATATAGTTTGATCGATGAAACGGTATCCAGCCATCAGCCTATTATTATTAAAGGGAAAAGATCAAATGCGGTGCTGCTTTCCGAGGAAGACTGGAATGCCATTAATGAAACACTTTATCTGGTTTCCGTGCCTGGCATGCGTGAATCAATTAGGGAAGGTTTGCAAACCGATGTTGATGCTTGTAGCAAAGACCTGGATTGGTGATGTGGGTGCTGTGCTATACGCATCAAGCAAAAACGGATGCCAGAAAACTTGCAGCAGCCGGATTGAAACAGAAGGCGCTCGCGTTGCTCGATGTCATTCGTAATGATCCTTATCAGAATCCACCGCCTTATGAAAAATTAGTGGGCGATTTGTCGGGTGCTTATTCTCGTCGCATCAATATCCAACACAGGCTTGTTTATCAAGTATTGGAAAAAGAAAAAATTGTAAAAGTATTGCGGCTATGGACGCATTATGAATAAAGCATTGTGCGAAGCTGTCTACTTATTTCAAGTTAATAATCCATTTCTGATATAACCGTTCAGCCACCGTATTGAGTGCAGCCACACGCTCAGGCAGATTCTTCTCAATCTCGGCGATAGATTGCACCGATGGCTCGTTCAGGCTGGCGAGTTCTTCCGCGCCCACGCTGCACCAGTCAATGACCAGGCGCTCGGTCATTTCGACGTGGCATTGCATGCCTAAGTGCATCCCCAGTGCGAAAGCTTGATTCTCGCAATACGGGCTGGACAGGATGCAAGTGGCGCCTTGCGGAATGCTGAATGCTTCGCCGTGCCAATGAAACGATTGGAAAGTTGTTAGCTCATCAAACCAGGAACGCGCAACCGGGTTATCCGGTACATTGACTTCGCCCCAGCCCATTTCTTTGACCGGGTTGGCGCTGACGATGCCGCCCAAGGCTTTGGCCATCAATTGTCCGCCCAGGCAATGACCCAATACCGGCACATTCGTCGCAACCGCCTGACGGATTAATGCCAGGGAGTTTTCAATCCACGGCAAATCGTCATTGACGCTCATCGGTCCGCCCATGAACACCAAGCCGCTGAATTCAGCAATGCTGGTTGGCGGTTTTTCACCGGCGTCTATTTTAATCAGTCGCCAGGGAATATGATTGTTGTCGAGAAATGTGGCAAAATAGCCAGGCCCTTCGATGGGTAAATGTCTAAAAATTGCAACCGGCTTCATAGAATTGTCCCGCCATAATTTTTGAATAAACTGATAACGAATTTTAGCTTGTTTTGCTATTACAGGCCTTTCAAATTCTATTGCGCTCATAACGAATTTCAAAGGCCTGATAAATTCTAACCATTTTTTATGAAACAAACCCAAATCAGCCACCGTAATGTCTTGATTCTCCTTATTTGGAATTAACCAGGAAATGTCAGTAAAGAAACACACATTCGATGATTTGGTGCGTATCGAACAGGTGCGAAAGATAGAATCCGCGAAAGCGGAGGATTTATCGTACGCGAGTATTCAGGAGTTGCCGCGGTCTGCCAATGGTGATTTCAATTATGCGGATTTTATCCAGCGATTGAATACGCGTGCCAAGCGGCTGATTCAGGAAAACACGCTGAACGATGCATTGCAGCAGCCGCACCGGCAATTTATCCGTGCGCGCCGGATTTGTCTGGGAGTTGCCGTCATTCTGGGCGGGCTGGCGGCAAGCCAGGCGGTGGGTGATTATTCGACGCTGAATATTTACTGGTTGCTCGCGGTATTGCTGGGATTTAACTTGATTTCCCTATTGTTATGGATTTCGGGCATTACGCTGAATCTGCAAAGTTTAAGCAGCGGCATTGTCGCGCAATTGGCCAGTTGGCTGCCTTACCGGCACAAGAAAGATCCCACGATTGCCTCACTGGCATCGCACGCCTG
>NZ_JAKFWH010000023.1 GCF_021731985.1 Nitrosomonas sp. | reverse complement strand
AATTTCTTCGTCAATATCGTCGTAATCGCCGCCGTCAGCGTCGTCTTTCCATGATCAACATGTCCTATCGTACCAACATTTACGTGTGGCTTCGACCGCTCAAATTTACTTTTTGCCATGACTCATTCCTTTACACTCTATTCAATTCAACTATTTCTTATTAATTATTGCTTCTGCCACATTCTTAGGAGCCTCAGAATAATGCTTAAACTCCATTGAATAAGTTGCTCTGCCTTGAGTAGCTGATCGCAATGCCGTAGAGTATCCAAACATTTCTGCTAACGGTACTTCAGCTCGAATTACCTTGAATCCTGGCACATCTTCCATTCCTTGAATCATGCCACGCCTTGATGATAAATCTCCGACAACATTCCCCATAAAATCTTCTGGTGATTCCACTTCAACCGCCATCATGGGCTCTAATAAAACTGGATTTGCCTTACGCATTCCATCTTTAAATGCTATTGAAGCAGCCATTTTAAATGCATTTTCATTAGAATCTACATCATGATATGAACCATCAAAAAGTGTAACCTTTACATCAACTACCGGATATCCAGCTAACACGCCGCTTGGCAGTGTTTCCAATAATCCCTTTTCAACTGCTGGTATATATTCCCGAGGTACTGAACCACCTTTTATTTGATCTATAAACTCAAAACCTTTTCCAGTTTCATTTGGTTCCATTCGCAACCATACATGGCCGTACTGTCCGCGCCCCCCTGATTGCTTAACAAATTTCCCTTCTATTTCAACTAGTTTTTTTATCGCTTCACGATATGCAACCTGAGGCGCCCCTACATTAGCTTCTACACCAAATTCTCTTTTCATACGATCGACAATGATTTCAAGGTGCAATTCACCCATACCAGAGATAATTGTCTGCCCTGATTCTTCATCACTTCGCACCCTGAACGAAGGGTCCTCCTGAGCTAATCTGTTGAGCGCAATCCCCATTTTCTCCTGATCTACTTTCGTCTTTGGCTCAACCGCCACATGAATGACTGGTTCTGGAAAATCCATTCTTTCCAGAGTGATTATTTTTTGTGGATCACACAAGGTATCTCCGGTAACGACATCTTTCAGACCAACAGCTGCCGCAATATCTCCAGCCCGGACTTCCTTGATTTCCTCACGCTGATTTGCGTGCATTTGAAGTATCCGGCCAATTCTTTCTTTTCTTCCTTTAACCGGGTTGTAGATTGTATCACCTGATACAACAACCCCAGAATAAACTCTGAAGAATATTAGCTGCCCTACATACGGATCGGTTGCAATCTTAAATGCCAATGCTGAAAAAGGCTCGTTATCATCGGCCGTTCTTTTATCCGGCTCACCACGCTCATTCTCACCTTGTATCGCCAAAACATCCGTAGGTGCCGGCATATAATCTATAACTGCATCCAACATAGCCTGCACACCTTTATTCTTAAAGGCTGTCCCACACATCATGGGTACTATTTCATTATTTATAGTGCGTGCCCGCAAGCCACTTTTAATATCTGCAGCTTCTAGCTCCCCATTTTCGAGGTATTTGTTCATTAATTCTTCATTTGCTTCTGCCGCTGTTTCCAGCATCTTTTCTCGCCATATCTGCGCTTCTGCTCTTAACTCTGAGGGTATATCACGCTCTTCATATTTTGTACCACGACTTTCCTCATCCCAATAAATGGCTTTCATCTTGACTAAATCGATAACACCTTCAAACTTATCTTCCGCACCTATCGGCAACTGTATCGGCACAGGCATCGCTTTAAGACGCGTTTTAATCTGTTCATACACGCGCATGAAATTGGCACCTGATCGATCCATCTTGTTCACAAACGCCAAGCGAGGAACTTTATATTTGTTTGCCTGCCTCCAAACCGTTTCGGTTTGCGGCTGCACCCCACCGACCGCACAAAATACCGTACACGCTCCATCAAGAACACGCAACGAGCGCTCAACCTCAATGGTAAAATCTACGTGACCTGGCGTATCGATGATATTGATACGGTGCTCTGGATAATTATCAGCCATTCCTTTCCAGAAACAAGTTGTGGCAGCTGAGGTAATTGTTATTCCCCTTTCTTGCTCTTGCTCCATCCAATCCATGGTAGCCGCGCCATCATGAACTTCGCCTATTTTATGCGATACGCCAGTATAAAACAGCACACGTTCGGTGGTCGTTGTCTTGCCAGCGTCGATATGCGCCATAATACCGATGTTTCTATAGCGCTCAATGGGTGTTTTTCTTGCCACAGTCAAATGCCTTACAATTAATTCAATTTGCGAATGATTTTAATATTTAAAATTTCTGTCAATTAAAACCTAAAATGAGAGAATGCTTTATTTGATTCCGCCATTCTATGCACCTCTTCTCGTTTCTTTACCGCTCCTCCGCGCCCTTCAGCTGCTTCCGTTAATTCACCGGCCAGTCTAGCATCCATTGATTTTTCGCTTCTTTTTCTGGCTGCATCTCTAAGCCATCTCATCGCCAAGGCATTGCGACGCACTGATCGCACTTCAACCGGCACCTGATAATTTGCCCCACCAACCCGTCGACTCTTAACTTCTACTATCGGGCGTACATTAGTCAGCGCTTGTGTAAAAACTTCTAATGGGTCACTGCCAGTTTTCTTTTCTATATGCTCTAACGCTCCGTAGATAATCCTTTCTGCTACTGACTTTTTACCACGGGTCATTAGAACATTAACAAATTTCGCTAATTCTACATTGTGATATTTTGGATCTGGCAATATCTCACGCTTTGGAACTTCTCTACGTCTTGGCATTATGCAACCCCATCACCTTTCGCAACATTTTTTCATCTATTAATAAAAACAGCGTCTGATTCTTACTTCTACGCAGTTTTTGGTTTTTTCGTACCATATTTTGATCGACTCTGCTTACGATCTTTCACGCCGGCTGTATCCAGACTACCTCTAACCGTATGATAGCGCACACCTGGCAAATCTTTTACACGACCACCACGGATCAACACAACCGAATGCTCTTGCAGGTTATGTCCTTCTCCACCAATGTAGCTTGATACTTCAAATCCGTTAGTTAATCGAACCCTTGCAACTTTACGCAAGGCTGAATTCGGTTTTTTTGGCGTTGTCGTGTATACCCTTGTGCAAACCCCTCTTTTTTGTGGGCTATTCTCTAATGCTGGAACGCTGCTTTTAACTCGCTTAGCTGTGCGTGGTCTTCGAACTAACTGACTAATTGTCGGCATTTCTATGTCCTAAAAAACTGGGACGGCTTTTAGCCGTCCACGTACTATTTGCTGATTTTATTTATTTACTAAGGCGCTAGCAATTAACAATTTGGCACCTTCATATCTCATACAAGATGCGGCAAAAAAGAGAGCGGATTCTATTGGGTTTATTGTTCCATGTCAAGACAAACATGGACAGTCATGGCCCATTTTGCTGATACAATTTTAATTTCTAAAACATGCCAATGATTTTCAATAGGTCCCATTCTGCATCATCTGTCTAATTAATCTCTAAAGTTCTGGAATTGCAGCGGAAAATTATCAATCGTTTTTTTTATTAATTGAATCGTTTCCTGTAGCACATCCTTTTTTGCTCCTGATACGCGTACTACATCCCCCTGAATACTCGCCTGAACTTTAAGCTTGCTATCCTTAATGTACTTAACAATCTTCTTAGCTAACTCTGTTTCAAGCCCTGTTTTAACTGTCACTACCTGTTTTACTTTATTGCCACTGATTTTCTCAATCTGCCCCTTGTCCAGACATCGCACATCCACATTCCGCTTTGTCAATTTAGCCATCAGAATATCGGATACTTGTTCCAGCTTAAATTCATCATCAGCAAACATTGTTAACTGATAATCGGCTTGCTCAACTCTCGCATCGGATCCTTTAAAATCAAATCGCGTGTTCACCTCTTTGTTTACTTGGTCCACTGCATTCCTGACTTCTTGCTTATCAACTTCTGAGACAATATCAAATGTTGGCATTTTATCTCTCTTAACTGAGACAATTGATTCGGATCTTTCACTGCGCTACCTGGTAGGTCTTAATTTTTATTCCTTTCAACTCCAGCTGCAATACGTAACCTTAAAGCATTTAGTTTTATGAATCCTGCTGCATCGCCTTGATTATAAGCACCCGCATCATCTTCAAAGGTCGCAATATTTGGATCAAATAATGAATCAGTACGGGAATCTCTACCTACTACAATGACATTCCCTTTATACAATTTCAATCTCACCCATCCATTTACTTTTCCCTGACTGTCATCAATCATAGTCTGTAACATTTTACGTTCCGGACTCCACCAATAGCCATTATAAATCAGGGCTGCATAGCGTGGCATCAAATCATCCTTTAGATGTGCCACTTCCCGATCCAGAGTTATCGATTCCATAGCACGATGCGCACGTAATAAAATTGTTCCGCCGGGCGTTTCATAGCACCCGCGAGACTTCATACCAACATATCGATTCTCAACCAAATCCAGTCTACCTATTCCGTGTTTTCCACCCAATTGGTTGAGCTTCTCTAGTACACTCGCTGGTGATAATTTATTGCCATTCAATGCGACAACATCACCCCGTTTAAACTCCATATCCAGATATTCAGGTTCATCTGGCGCCTTCTCGGGCGAGACACTCCAACGCCACATCGAATCTTCCGGCTCTGCCGCTGGGTCCTCAAGAATCCTGCCTTCGTACGAAATATGCAAAAGATTTGCGTCCATACTGTAGGGTGATCCAGCTTTCTTTTTCATTTCAACAGGAATGCCGTGCTGTTCAGCATAGAGAAGCAGCTTCTCTCTTGAAGTTAAATCCCACTCTCGCCAAGGCGCTATCACATGAATATCTGGCTGCAGTGCATAATACCCCAGTTCAAAACGTACCTGATCGTTCCCTTTTCCCGTTGCACCATGTGAAACCGCATCTGCCCCTGTTTCATTGGCAATTTCAATTTGCCTTTTTGCAATTAATGGGCGCGCTATGCTAGTGCCCAACAAATATTCCCCTTCATAAATCGTATTAGCTCGAAACATAGGAAATACAAAATCACGTACAAACTCTTCACGCAAATCATCTATATAAATTTCTTTGACACCGAGTTGTTTTGCCTTTGCTCGCGCTGGCTCAACCTCCTCCCCCTGCCCGATATCAGCAGTAAATGTCACAACTTCACATTGATAGGTATCCTGCAACCATTTCAAGATTACCGAAGTATCCAAACCTCCCGAGAAGGCCAAAACCACTTTATTAATTTTTTTCATTATGTTTCTTTATCTCGTACAGCTACGATTTAATACTTCAATAATTGATTTTAAAATACAAACTTAACTTCCAGCATCTAATTTACCCAACAGCAAATATTCCATCAGTGCTTTTTGCGTATGTAGCCTATTTTCTGCTTCGTCCCATACAACTGATTGCGGCCCATCCAAGACTTCGGTGCTGACTTCTTCACCGCGATGCGCCGGCAAACAATGCATAAATAATGCATTGCTTTTAGCCAAAGACATCATCTCCTCATCAACACAAAATTCAGCAAAATCATTTTTTCTTTGCTCAGCTTCTGATTCAAATCCCATACTGGTCCACACATCTGTAGTAACAAGATCCGCACCAATCACCGCTTTGTGGGGATTGGCAAATTTTTCATAATGTGTTGTACCGCTTAATCCTATTCGCTCAGGATTAATATCATAGCCAGGAGGCGTTGATACCTGCACTTTAAAATTAAAAATCTCAGCTGCCTGCAACCAGGTATTACACATGTTATTGGAATCACCAATCCACGCAATGGTTTTGCCTTCTATACTGCCTCTGTATTCAATGTAAGTAAAAATATCACTCATAATCTGACAAGGATGATATTCATCGGTTAAGCCATTGATTATCGGCACTCTTGAGTTCTCCGCAAAGCGCTTAATAATGTCATGCTCATAGGTACGAATCATTATCAGATCGACCATACGCGAAATCACCCGCGCAGCATCTTCTACTGGCTCCCCTCGTCCCAGTTGCGTATCCCGCGTTGACAAATAGATTGCTGCACCGCCTAATTGATGCATACCTGCTTCAAATGACAAGCGCGTACGTGTCGAATTTTTGTCAAATATCATCGCCAGCGTACGGTCACTCAAAGGCCAGTATTGCCGGTATTGCTTGAACTCCTGCTTTATCCAGCGAGTGCGCTCAAATAAATACTCGTATTCTTCACGGCAAAAATCATTGAATTGCAGAAAATGCTTTAATTGCATAACGAGATAAATAACTAATCAGAGATACATTACCTTAGGTAATCTGTTTTAGTTATTCAAAAACTCCTTTATTAACAAGCAAGTCATATCAACAACTTGCTCAGCTTCACCTTGCTGCATCACAAACGCAGGCAACAAACGTATCACTTTATCGGATGTTACATTGATTAATAACTTCTTCTCTAGCGCCTTCTTTACCAGTTCGCCACAAGGTACCGAAAGCTCTATGCCAACAATCAAACCCTGGCCTCTGACTTGCACAACTCCCGTGACATCTGCCAATTGTCTTTTCAGCTTATCACGCATGAAGTCGCCCAATTTTGTCACATGATCGAGAAGATTTTCATCGGCAATCACACTTAGTGTTTCAATCGCAGCAGCACAAGCCAGTGGATTACCGCCAAAGGTGGACGCATGATTACCCGGTTTGAATACTTCTGCAGCCATGCCTTTTGCTAAGCAAGCACCAATCGCGACCCCCCCCCCCAGGCCTTTAGCCAGGGTTATAACATCCGGCATAATGTTACTATGTTGAAACGCAAACCATTCTCCACTCCGCCCGATCCCTGACTGCACTTCATCCAGCATCAGAAGCCAGCCATATTGGTTACACAAACTCCGTAACTCCTGTAGATAATGCGCTTCAGGAATATTAACACCGCCTTCACCCTGAAAAGGTTCTACCAGTACCGCAACGACATCTTTATTATTCACAGCAACCTGTGTAATCGCTTCCATACTGTTATAAGGAACGCGCACAAAACCAGACAATAAAGGTTCAAACCCAGCCTGTACCTTGCGATTCCCGCTCGCCGTCAAGGTTGCCATCGTGCGGCCATGAAATGAACGTTCCATAACAACAATAGTTGGGATTGAAATCCCCTTATTATGCCCATGCAAACGGGCTAGTTTTATGGCTGCTTCGTTGGCTTCCGCACCGGAATTACAGAAAAATGCATTATCCATTCCTGATAACTCGATCAAACGATCCGCCAAGCGTTCCTGCTTTTCGATATGATAAAGATTAGATGTATGAATCAGCGTTCTGGCCTGTTCACATATTGCTTGAGTTAATCTTGGATGGCAATGCCCCAGTCCACACACAGCGACACCAGCCAATGCATCCAGATACCGCTCACCTTGGTCATCCCACAACCAAATCCCTTCGCCTTTGACAAAGGTAACGGGTAGCCGTGAGTAGGTATTCATTAAATTAGGCACAACATTACACTCGCATTTCAGATGGAAAATTCAATTAAGCGCCCTACCCTACCTGCTAAGGAAAAGTTAGAAAAGCTATTATGTTTACCTATTTACTCTGCTTTTTCAAGCTTTTTTTCTTTAATGCTTTTTTTCTTTAAAGATCTACTTATTATCGCGACTTTTATACGTCAAAGTTACCTGAGAAAGGATGACAGCATGTTAGAATGGGCGGATTTATAAATTTCTTATACTTAATTTTAAGAAGATACACCTCTGCATCATAACCCGTTGTTTCTCAGAAAAATCATAAGATATGAATCAATTTGCTAAGGAAACTTTGCCCATCAGCCTTGAAGAAGAGATGCGGCGTTCCTATCTTGATTACGCCATGAGCGTCATTGTCGGCCGCGCCCTGCCAGACGTACGTGATGGTTTAAAACCGGTACATCGGCGCGTATTGTTCGCCATGCACGAACTCTCTAACGACTGGAACAAGCCTTACAAAAAATCTGCACGTATTGTGGGCGATGTGATCGGTAAATACCATCCTCACGGCGATACTGCAGTATATGACACGATTGTCCGCATGGCACAAGACTTTTCCTTGCGTTACATGTTAATTGACGGACAAGGTAACTTTGGCTCGGTGGATGGCGATAATGCCGCAGCGATGCGCTACACTGAAATCCGCATGTCGCGGATTGCCCATGAATTGCTTATTGATCTTGACAAAGAAACAGTGGATTTTGGTCCCAATTATGACGATTCTGAGAAAGAACCACTGATACTGCCCGCCAAAATTCCCAATCTGCTGATCAACGGCTCTTCAGGCATTGCCGTAGGCATGGCGACCAACATTCCGCCGCACAATCTGAATGAAGTTATAGAAGCCTGCCTCGCTCTACTCAGAAATCCCGATATCAGTATTGAAGAACTTATTGAATATATTCCGGCTCCGGATTTTCCAACGGCCGGTATTATTTATGGTGTCGCTGGTGTAAAAGACGGTTACCGCACAGGCCGAGGCCGTGTTGTCATGCGTGCCCGCACTCATTTTGAAGACATGGAAAAAGGCAGCCGCCAATGCATCGTCGTCGATGAGCTGCCCTATCAGGTTAATAAAGCTAATTTACTAATCCGTATTGGAGAGTTGGTTCGCGACAAGAAAATTGAAGGCATTTCTGATTTACGCGATGAATCGGATAAATCAGGCATGCGTGTCGTGATTGAACTGAGGCGTGGCGAGGTACCTGAAGTCATACTGAATAACTTGTATAAAGAAACACAGATGCAAGATACCTTCGGCATGAACATGGTGGCACTCTTGGATGGCCAGCCACGCCTGCTGAATTTAAAGCAAATACTGGATGCCTTCCTGCGCCATCGCCGTGAAGTTGTCACGCGACGCACTGTTTTCGAACTGAAGAAAGCGCGTGAACGCGGGCATTTATTGGAAGGTCTGGCAGTTGCTTTATCTAATGTCGATGAAATCATCGCGCTGATAAAAGCTGCGCCAACACCATCTGTCGCTAAAGAAGCAATCATGGCAAAAGTTTGGCGTTCTCAATTGGTTGAGGAAATGCTGGCGCGCGCCATGGCAGATGCCGACGCTCTACGCCCGGATGGGCTAGGTGAAGAATTTGGTTTAAAGGCTCAAGATTACCGTTTATCGGACGCACAAGCGCAAGCAATTCTGGAACTACGATTGCAACGCCTAACCGGCTTGGAACAAGAAAAAATCGTCGAAGAATACAAGGAAGTCATAGAAAAAATTATTGATTATCTTAATACTCTGGCCAACCCAGAACGCATTACCAGCATCATCACTGAAGAACTGGATGCAATCAAACTGCAATTTGGTGACAAACGCCGCAGTGAAATTATTGTCGATACGCAAGATTTGAGTATGGAAGATTTGATTACACCCGCCGATGTCGTCGTTACACTGTCGCACAGCGGTTATATTAAATCTCAATTACTCGATGAATATCGCGCACAAAAACGTGGCGGACGCGGCAAGCTGGCAACGAGCACCAAAGAAGATGATTTCATAGACAAGCTGTTCATCGCTAACACCCATGACTATATTCTGTGCTTCTCAAGCCTGGGCCGTGTGTACTGGATCAAAGTCTATGAAGTGCCGCAAGGGGGCCGGCTATCCCGCGGCAAACCAATCATTAATTTGGTTCAACTGGAAGAAGGTGAAAAAATTAACGCGATTCTTCCCGTTAAAGCTTTCGATGAAACCCGCTATATTTTTATGGCAACTTCTTTTGGGACCGTCAAGAAAACACCCCTATCAGAATTTTCCCGCCCACGGCACAATGGCATTATCGCCATCGGACTGGATGAAGGCGATTATTTGATTGGTGTTGAGCTGACTGAAGGAAAACACGATGTCATGCTGTTCTCAGACAACGGCAAAGCCATGCGTTTCAGTGAAAATGATGTACGTCCGGTGGGTCGAACCGCCCGCGGTGTGCGTGGCATGAAACTCCGTGCCGGACAAAAAGTAATTTCCTTGCTGGTCGCTGAAAATGAAGAACTCACTGTATTAACGGCGACTGAAAATGGTTATGGCAAGCGTACGCCAATCAGCGAATACACACGTCATAACCGCGGCACGCAAGGCATGATTGCGATCAAAACCAGTGAACGTAACGGCAAAGTTGTCACAGCAAAACTGGTAAAACCGGATGATGAAATCATGCTGATCACTTCCGGCGGTGTACTCATCCGCACCCGTGTCAATGAAGTGCGGGAAATGAGCCGTGCCACACAAGGCGTTACCTTAATTAACCTCGATGCAGGCGAAAAACTCGCTGGCCTGGAAAGAGTGGTAGAAAGCGAAGACAACGATAGTGACAGTGAGAATAATGACTAAAGTCAAACAAACTGCCTACCCCCTCGGCACGAAAGAATAATTACCCGAAAAAATTCGATGGATAAAATTTATAATTTCAGTGCAGGACCCGCGGTTCTACCTAGGGAAGTTCTGCAGCAAGCACGTGATGAAATGCTAGATTGGCATGGCAGTGGCATGTCCGTCATGGAAATGAGCCATCGCGGCAAGGAATTTATGGCCATTGCTAAGCAAACTGAAGGCGATTTACGCGAACTGGTTGGAATACCGCAAAACTACAAAGTCTTATTTCTGCAAGGCGGCGCCTCCAGCCAGTTTTCCATGGTGCCGATGAATCTGCTGCGCGGCAAAAAGAAAGCGGACTATATCAATACCGGTCAGTGGTCGACAAAAGCGATAGAGGAAGCCAACCGGTATTGCGCGGTCAATGTCGCCGCTTCATCAGAAGATGCCAATTTTACCTATGTCCCCACACAAGACAATTGGCACCTAGATCCAGAGGCAGCCTATGTTCATTACACCAGCAATGAAACTATCGGCGGCGTCGAGTTTAACTGGATCCCGGAAATTGCTCCGGAAAGCAGTATTCCACTGGTAGCCGACATGTCATCCAATATCTTGTCACGGCCTTTAGATGTCACACGTTTTGGATTGATCTACGCAGGCGCACAGAAAAACCTGGGGCCTGCTGGACTGACTCTCGCCATTGTGCGCGAAGATTTACTGGGCATGCCGATAGCAGGCACGCCGACGCTTTACGATTACCAGATTCATGCTAAAAATGATTCGATGTACAACACGCCGCCGACTTATGCCATGTACATTACCGGACTGGTATTCGCGTGGCTGAAAAAACAAGGCGGATTAGCGGCGATGGAAAAAATCAATATCACCAAAGCCAATCTGTTGTACGACTTGCTGGATAACACCGAATTTTATCATTGTCCGGTGACCAAATCCGATCGCTCACGTATGAACGTGCCCTTCACGTTAAAAAACCCTGGACTGGATGACACGTTCCTCAAGCAGGCCGAAATCAATGGCTTGATCCAACTTAAGGGGCATCGCTCAGTAGGGGGCATGCGCGCTTCGATATATAATGCCATGCCGATAGAAGGTGTGGCAAAATTGGCAGCATTTATGAAGGAGTTTGCCAGCCAGCATGCTTGAAAATCAAGATAGAGTCTTTAAGATTCTTACCATTAATCAGATTTCTCCCCTCGGCCTCGGTCGCTTTCCTGCAGATTACTATCAGGTAGGTAATGATATCGCTGAGCCGGATGCCATTCTGGTACGTTCGCAAAATATGCTGAACTGGAAAATTCCCAGCAGTGTCAAGGCTATCGGACGGGCGGGCGCCGGTACCAATAACATTCCTGTGCCGGATATGAATGCCCGTGGCATTCCAGTATTCAACACACCGGGAGCCAATGCCAATGCAGTCAAAGAACTGGTTTTGGCTGGCATGTTTTTAGCCGCACGTAATTTAATTCCTGCATTGCAGTTTGCAGAAAACTTGCAAGGTGATGATGCGGCACTAAACAAGCAGGCGGAAAGTGAGAAGAAACGCTTTTCCGGCATCGAATTACCGGGCCGCACATTGGGCATTATTGGCTTGGGTGAAATTGGCCGGTTGGTAGCTAATGTGGCGATTAAACTGGGGATGAAGGTCATCGGATATGATCCCAAGATTACAGTCGATTCGGCCTGGAGCCTATCCGCAGAAGTAAAAAAGGCACACAGCATGGGAGACTTGCTCCGTCATAGCGAATTTGTCACCGTGCATATTCCGTTGCTGGATTCTACGCGTCACCTGATTGATGAGAAACATGTAAAAATGATGAATCCGAACGTCATTCTGCTGAATTTCTCGCGCGGCGCAATCGTCGATGAAGAGGCTATTTTAGCGGGCATCGCCGCTAACAAAATAAAATATTATGTCTGTGATTTTCCCAGTCAAAAATTGCAGCACCAGAAAGCAGTGATCACCTTGCCACATCTCGGTGCCTCGACACTGGAAGCGGAAGAAAATTGTGCCATCATGGTGGTCAATCAGCTCATGGATCATCTGCAAAATGGCAGCATCACGAACACGGTCAATTTTCCTGATATCTACATGGAACGGGAATCCCCTTACCGGGTCGCAGTGGCAAATGCCAATGTACCCAACATTCTGGGTCAGATCTCCACCAGTATGGCCAAGGCCGGATTGAATATCCATAACATGATCAACAAATCACGTGGCGAAATGGCTTATACACTGGTCGATGTAGACAGTCCGGTACCGCAGCATGTCGTGAATGAAATTGCCGGGATCACTGGTGTATTAATGGCACGCTACCTGCCACTTCCCAGATAAAGTCTGAACTTTGATGAATTATCATTAAGCCAATATTTTCACCACCCATGTCTGAACAACTCAAACAACTACGCGATCAGATTGACGCCATTGACGACGAATTACTCCAGTTGGTAAGCAAACGCGCTGGACTTGCGCAGCAGATCGGTAAGATAAAAAAAAGCGGTATCGTCTATCGTCCTGAACGCGAAGCGCAAATATTGACACGCATCCAGGAACAAAATCCCGGCCCCATCAGCATCACACACATCAAACAGTTATTTACTGAAATCATGTCACTGTGCCGCGCCCTGGAAAAACCCATGAGTGTGGCTTACCTGGGCCCCAATGGTACTTTTTCTGAAGATGCAGCATTAAAACGTTTTGGCAGCGCCATCACAACGATAGCCTGTGATTCGATCGACGACGTGTTTCGCAACGTGGAATCTGACACGGCCAATTATGGTGTCGTCCCGGTAGAAAATTCAACTGAAGGTGCGGTTGGCAGAACCATGGATTTGCTGCTACAAACGCCATTAACCATCTGTGGTGAACTTCAGTTGCCCGTTCATCAGTTTCTGATGGCGCAGCAAACAGAATTATCACAAATCAACAAAATTTACTCGCACCCGCAATCGTTGGCGCAATGCCATCACTGGTTAAAAACCAACTTACCACACGTCTCTCATTCTGCATTTATCAATACCGCTAGCAATGCCGATGCAGCCCGGCAGGCAGCGGCTGACAAGCAAGCAGCAGCGGTGGCAAGCAAAAGAGCGGCAGAGCTATTTGGACTCGATATCTGCGCGGAAAACATCGAGGATGATCCGAAAAATACCACGCGCTTTCTGGTCATCGGCAAACAAATTGTGGACATCTCCGGAAAGGATAAGACCTCATTGATCCTATCGACCAATAATCGCTCCGGGGCTATCTATAAATTACTGGAACCGTTGGCACAGCATGGCGTGAGCATGAGCCGCCTGGAATCCCGCCCATCACGCACCGGCCTCTGGCAGTATGTATTTTTTATTGATATTGAGGGGCACCAACAAGATGAAAATGTAGCAGCCGCATTGACTGAATTACGTGAAAAAGCGGCTTTCCTAAAAATCCTGGGATCTTATCCGGCCACATAGCTGTCCGTTGTCTCTGAATAGTCATCCGATCAAACTTATTAAACGCTGTATATTCTTTTCTCAATCGCTAACAAATTTAATTTTATGAATCTTTGTGACTTTGCTCCAGAATATATCCGCTCCATTCAGCCTTATCAACCCGGCAAACCTATCTCTGAGCTAGCACGGGAAATGAAGCTGGATGAGTCGTGTGTCATCAAACTGGCGTCCAATGAAAATCCGCTGGGAACCAGTCCGCTCGCACTGGATGCCATGATTAATGCATTGCATGATGTCGCACTCTATCCAGACGGCAGTGGTTATGAATTGAAAGCCGCATTGTCCAAGCGTTATACTGTGACCCCAGAGCAAATCATATTAGGCAATGGCTCCAATGATATTTTGGATCTCGCCGCGCGCGTATTCCTTAAACCCGGCGCTGCTGCGGTGTATTCACAACATGCTTTCGCGGTTTATCCATTGGTAGTACAAATGATTGGCGCCAATGGCATATCGGTACCCGCTCTGGATTATGGCCATGACCTGCCCGCCATGCTGGACGCCATCACGCCGGAAACACGTATCGTATTTATTGCCAGCCCCAACAATCCCACCGGCACATTATCCAACGCAGATGATTTACTACGATTTATGGAACGCGTATCCCGAGATGTACTGGTCGTTATGGATGAAGCGTATAACGAATATTTGCCCGAAGCCAACAAGCCGGACAGCATCAAATGGCTGAAACAATTTTCCAATTTGCTGATCACACGAACCTTTTCCAAGATTTATGGCCTCGCCGGTGTGCGCGTCGGATATGGACTGACACATCCCGACGTGGCTAACCTGATGAATCGCGTACGCCAGCCGTTCAATGTCAGTAGCATCGGTCTCGTTGGTGCACTGGCCGCGCTGCATGATGCCGAATTTGTACAAAAATCGTATGCCCTAAACCGCGCAGGCATGTTACAACTCACCGAAGGATTCCGGAAATTAAACATTGAAACTATTCCTTCGTATGGAAATTTCATCAGTTTTCGCGTTAAAGGCGATGCGACCAACACGCCGAAAGTCTATCAGAGCCTTTTGCAACAAGGCATCATTGTGCGCCCTCTGGGAATTTACGAAATGCCACACCACCTTCGGGTTACAGTTGGATTAGAATCCGAAAATAAACGATTCCTGGAATCACTTGAGTATGCAATGGGAGAATTAGCGTGATTATCGTCATGAATAAAGATGTTACCGAGGAACAAATCGGTGCAGTTGTGCAAAAAATCCAAGACTTGGGTTACGAAGTCAATATTTCACGCGGCACCAACCGCACAGTCATCGGTGCCATCGGTGATGAAAGCAAACTTGATCCGGAATCATTTGATTCCATGCCAGGTGTTGAATACTCCATGCATATCGTCAAGCAATACAAAATTGTTTCGCGCGAATCGCACAAACAAGACTCGATCATCGATGTACGCGGTATCCCGATTGGCGGCAAACAAATACAGGTAATCGGCGGACCTTGTTCGGTAGAAACACAAGAACAAATGGATCTGTCCGCACAGCAAGTCGCGGCAGCCGGTTGCCGTCTGATGCGCGGTGGTGCTTTCAAACCCCGCACCAGTCCGTACACTTTCCAAGGTAAAGGCGTCGATGGTCTGGCCATATTCCGTCAGGCAGCCGACAAATATAACCTGCCGATTGTCACCGAACTGATGGATGTGCGCATGCTCGATACCTTTCTCGAACATGATGTCGATGTCATACAGATCGGTACGCGCAACATGCAGAATTTTGACCTGCTGAAAGAAGTCGGTCGTATCAACAAACCGGTCATTTTGAAACGCGGCTTATCCGCCACTATTTCCGAATGGCTCATGGCGGCTGAATATATCGCAGCAGGTGGTAACCATAATATTATTTTCTGCGAACGCGGCATTCGTACGTTTGAAACCGCCTACCGCAATGTCATGGATGTCACTTGCGTGCCGGTTCTCAAACGCGAAACCCATCTGCCGGTTATCATTGATCCTTCGCATGCCGGCGGCAAAGCTTGGATGGTACCGGCATTAGCACGCGCAGCGATTGCAGCCGGTGCGGATGGATTATTGGTGGAAATGCATCCGAATCCGTGCGAAGCTTGGTGCGATGCCGATCAAGCGCTGAATCCACAGGAACTGAAGGATCTGATGGGAACATTAAGAGGTATCGCAGAAGTCATCGGACGCACCCTATAACGCGAAACGCTGGTTAAACTCATGACAAATACGGCGATGCTCAACAAACTGGTCATCATCGGTGTCGGCTTGATCGGCGGATCATTTGCTCTGGCGCTACGCAATGCCGGTTTGGTCAAGCATATCGTTGGGGTCGGACGCAGCAAGCAAAATATGCAATGTGCTGTAGCGTGTGGTGTCATTGATGAAATAGCCGCCGATATGGCTTCTGCTTTGTATCAAGCGGACCTGGTGTTCCTCGCCATGCCGGTAGGCCAGACCGCCCACATCATGGAGAGAATCGCCCCGCACCTGCAAGCCAACACGATCATCACCGACGCCGGTAGCACCAAGCAGGATGTCATCGCCGCAGCACGCCACCATCTCCCGATGCAAAACCGGCACCACTTCGTGCCCGGCCATCCCATCGCCGGTACGGAACAAAGTGGCGCACAAGCTGCACAAGCGGATTTGTACCGCAACAAACACGTCATCCTAACCCCACTGCCGGAAACCAGCATGGACGCTGTCGAGCGAGTCAGCGAATTATGGCAAGCCTGCGGCGCGCAAGTCTCACTGATGCCAGCCAATGAGCACGACCAAGTGCTCGCTGCCACCAGCCATTTGCCGCATATCCTGGCATTCACCATGATGAATCACCTTCATCACAGCACCAGCGATCCCGAAAACCTGCTCCGCTTTGCCGGCAGCGGCTTCCGTGACTTCACCCGCATCGCCAGCAGCTCCCCGGAAATGTGGCGTGATATCTGTTTGGCGAACCGTGAGGCACTGCTTGAGCAAATTGATGCGTATCAGAATGAGCTGAATGGCTTGCGGGAGATGTTAAAAAATAATGACAGCGATGGGCTAGAACAAGCTTTTTCTCAAGCCCGAAGTATTAGGGAAATTTGGTTGAAGAGTAGGATGTAAAAATGCAACAAAAAAATATCTAATTAAGAAGATTAACCACATGAAAGTGCAGCCCATCCTTTATAATTCTCATTACCTTGCTTATACTCAATAACTCTTTTTTCATCTCTTAATCCCATAACAGCCATTGGTGAATCTATGAAACATTGCTTAAAAATTGTCTTCCCTTCATAAGTCTCAACCAAGAAATCTAATCTTAGCTTGGATGATAGTACTAATAACTTAATAAAATCTTCTATCGCAATGAAATTGGCGAACTTATCTTTTCCTACACGATGAAAAGGTATGAATTCTGTTTCATGTTTATGAACCGTACCTGCTTTTAGAGCAACAGGGCTAGCATCGCCCTTATTATCTATAATCAGTTTTTTTCCTTCGCTACGGATTTCAATTCGATTCTTAGCAGACAATAATGTTATTTCTTTATTATCCAAAAAAACAGTTACTTGCTCTGGCTTAATGAAATCGTTATATTCAGAATTTCCTTTATAAATATATGTGAAAGGAGTAGCAAGCCTGAGATATTCTTCCCCATTAGCGGAAGTAGCTGAATATAAACTTATTGTACCAATGTTATCAAGAACAATCTCTGGTTCATGAAAATGACTAAAAATCTCTACAAAAAATGATCCTGCTATTGGAATAAGTGAAACAAGAAACACAGCAATTGTGAGAATATTAGCCTTTTTATCTACCTCAATTTCTATCCCAAAAATCCTGATACTCATACTCATACCTCATTATTATTGCTCCAGCACTTTTTATTCATGAATCGTCGTTCTAATCTCAGTACTTATCTTGCGTGAAGAATCCGTGTTCAAGAATTAATCGTGCCGGAGAAATAAAAATTTACCGTGTCCCCTGCGTTGTAGAAGGGGATGGACCATCTGGATCAGCTGATGCTTGAGCATCATTTACAAATGACAAATTTGGAACAAGTACTAGACAGATTAAATATAAATATGCAAATACCTTTTTCATCTTCTCCTCCACTTAAATTAAAGAATAATTAAGTAATGAAGCATAAATGCCCTCATTAGTTGAAATTTTACATCCTAAATTTGAAGCGAGCTACTTTTACCCACTTTTAACCGATTCGCTGTCATCAGGATTTGCAATTTTCAGACACATCTACAAAAACACTTACTACCCAAGATTCCAATCTTGGAATTTCACAATGGAATTAAGGTGATAAGCTAGCAACATATAAAGTACCATTAAGCAAAGCTTATTGCATCAGACTTCTCAATCATTTTCATTTTGTAACATAAAAATTGCACTGTACTTTTTCGTTAACGGAACAGCAGTAATTTTCTGGTAGGAATTGACAATTGAATCGAAATACCTCGTCAGCAACAACTTAGTTGTTTGATTCAACATCAATAAAGTCAAAGAGATTCGTTCCAAATCTTATCAATTTTAGTCATTCTCAACTGAATAAGTTTGATCAGCAATCTTCCCTCTATAAATTTTTGAACAGTTCATGTCGTTGATGTCACATCATTTGACATAGCGTGATCGAATAAAAGAATTCTCTTGGTAGAGAAAAAATTTAGAGGACTGACATTATGGTGCAACTACAAAACAAACTCCGCATTCTCATCGTGGACGATTCCATTTCCATTCGCAGCGTTCTGCGCGCGTTACTCAATAACGATGACTATGAGGTCGTAGGGGAACTTGGCAATGGGGTAAAACTTCTCGCCACCATCGCCAAGCTCAATCCGCACATCATTTGTCTTGATTACAATTTGCCTGATACCGATGGTCTTTCGCTTCTGAATAAGATTCAAGCGACGTATCCACACATCGCTGTGGTTATGATCACCGGCAGCAATAATCTCGAGCTGGAGCATATCGCAGCCGAAGCGGGTACTGCCGGTTTTATCTACAAACCCTTTTCGCAAGAACAAATTATTCAGGTGCTGCAAAAAGTTGCACACGCGCAGCGGCTGTTAATGATTGCAGGCAGAAAAAATAATCCTTTCGAGGATAAACCTTATCGCGCCAGGGCAGTGATTGCCGATGACAGCGTGACACTGCGCCGACTGTTGACGGCAATTCTGACGCACATGGGGGTTGAAGTGGTCGGCGAAGCGTATGATGGCAAGCAAGCCGCCGAACTGGTGTCAGAACACAAGCCAGATATTGCATGCCTAGATTTCGAAATGCCGGTGATGAATGGTTTAGAAGCATTGAAAATCATACACAATCAGAATGCTTCAACTAAGGTCGTCATGATTACCGCTTTAGCCAGCCGTGAATTATTTATTCGGGCAACAAACGCCGGAGCGAAGGGATACATCATCAAACCATTTCATCCGGATAAAGTAACAGAAAATATTTCACGAATACTTGCGGGCTAACATCAGATTTAAATACCCAATACCAATAGGTACCTATTAACCCCATCTTATAACGCTATTATTCCTATAAAAACACACGGATCTCAGTAGTTACAGAAAAATCCAAATGAGCGTAGTAATCGGCCTTCGGTCGCAATGCGTTTGAAAGAAACACGATGCGGCGAGACATGAGGTAAAGTGGAATACCGCGACGGCGAAGACCGAGCAGTCACTGGAGCGTCCCTGCCCGTA
>NZ_JAKFWH010000078.1 GCF_021731985.1 Nitrosomonas sp. | reverse complement strand
TTGTTTACCGTTTCAACCGGCGCTTCCATCTTGAGATGCTTCCTCTACGTCTACTCGTCGCTGCAGCCACTATCGGGCCTCGCCCGGCACGTTGGCTCCGGCAAGCTGAAGAATCTTTCTAATCAGGAGCTAATTTGCATAATAGAGCTACTTTTCCCAACCATAACAACAATACCCCTAGAGTGTGTTTGATTGATTCAGGTATCAATCGAGGCCATGCTTTGCTCGCTCCCGTCATAAACACAACCGATTTATTTACAGTGAATCCAAAATGGGGAACAGATGATGAATCTAATCATGGAACAGGTATAGCAGGCATAACTACTTACGGTGATTTAACCGAAGCGCTATCTACTGGTGAACCTATTTATATTGATTTCCTTTTAGAGTCTGTAAAAATCATTCAGAAAGAAGGCAATAATAATGGTAACTCTACATTCCATGCTAATCTCTTTAGGGATGCTGTAAGTCAGCCAGAAATCGTTGTGCCCAATCGCCCTCGTGTTTTTAGCTCCGCTGTAACAGCTTCAGATTTCAGGGATCGTGGCCGTCCTTCTTCATGGTCTGCAATGGTAGATCGGCTTGCATCTGATGCAGACGGCAACGGACAGTTTCGTCGCTTAATTATTCTTTCTGCTGGCAATATCAGAGAGCAAGTAGCTTGGGTAAATTATCCTGATAGCCTTTCAACAAATTTAATTCACGATCCAGGACAAGCTTGGAATGCAATTACTGTTGGCGCATTTACGGAAAAAACTGACACTCAAGATTCCACTTTACAAGCAGTAGCCACAACTGGCGGGTTAAGTCCCTTCAGCACAACCTCTGCTAGTTGGGATAAAGCGTGGCCATTAAAGCCTGACGTAGTGTTTGAAGGTGGCAACTTGGGTAAAAACATTTATGATGGTTTTGTAGGTACTGTACCAAGCCTCAATTTGCTTACCACTCACTACAAACCTACCGAAAAATTATTTACAACAACCAATGCTACTAGTGCAGCATCCGCGCTATGCGCACGTATGGCTGCAAAACTCATGACGGCATACCCACAACTTAGCCCAGAAACTATTCGGGCTTTAATTGTCCATTCGGCTATATGGACAGAGAACATGCGCCAAAAATATTTACCTGCAAATAAAACTCCAACTAAAAATGATTATGTCAACCTAATCAGGCATTGTGGATGGGGAGTACCTGATATTGAGATAGCAAAATGGAGTGTCTCAAATTCATTGACACTCATCGTCGAAGATACAATTCATCCTTACAAAAAAGAAAAAGGTGAAAAAGTAAAAACAAGGGATATGAATCTTCATAGCCTACCTTGGCCGAAAGAAGAACTCGAAGCACTAGGGGAAACACTGGTACAAATGCGTGTCACTTTATCTTATTTTATTGAACCTAATCCTTCGGCTCGGGGAACTACCTCAAAATTCCATTATCCTTCGTGCCGTTTAAGATTTGACGTTCGCAGGCCTTTAGAATCAACTAAAGACTTTCTTGCTCGCGTAAATGCAGCGGCCATAATTGAAGAAGATGAACAACAAGTTAATCCCAAAGACCCTAATTGGAAATTAGGAGAACAAAATAGACATAAAGGCTCGCTTCATCAGGATATTTGGGAAGGCACGGCAGCCGACCTAGCTAGCCGTGGATTTCTAGCTGTATACCCCGCAATGGGCTGGTGGCGAACTCGTCCAAGGTTAGAAAGGTACAATCTTCCTATCAGATATAGCTTAATAGTTTCGATTCGTACACCTAAAACCGAGGTCGATATTTACAAAGCGGTCGCTCAACAGGTGGAATTAGCAGCTCGAGTTATTATTGAAACTTAGTACCCAATTAATTGCAATAATATTAAAGTCAGTATTAGATAACATATAAATCAATTTGGTAATAGCACCATTTGGGATTAGATAATGTAAAAATTGAAGATAAACTTCGCAGATTCAATTTCTTTCCCTTAAATATCAATATTCGTCGCCCGCAACGCATTCTTCTCAATAAACGCGCGTCGTGGTTCAACCACATCACCCATCAACGTAGTAAAGATTTCATCAGTCAATATGCTGTCTTCAATCTGCGCGCGCAGCAGCCGGCGGTTCGCCGGGTCCATGGTGGTTTCCCACAATTGGATGGGATTCATTTCACCCAAGCCTTTATAGCGTTGCACATTCACACCTTTTTTCGCTTCTTCCAACATCCACTCAAGGGCTTGTTTAAATTCACTGACGCTTTGCTTGCGTTCGCCGCGTTGTATGTAGGCACCCTGACTTAACAAGCCTTCAAACACTTGAGCAGTTTTCTGAATCTGCGCATAGTCGCCGCTTTCGACAAAATCATTATCCAGGTAGCTGGTCAGCACATTGCCATGCGACATACGCATGATTTTCAGGCGGTAACGTTCATGGACTTCATCATATTCCGCGACGATTTCTATGTCTTTCACCCGTGATGCCAGCCGGGCTGCGCTGTCTATTGCCGCTTGCTCGCTGCTCAAATTAACATCCGGCAGACGCAGCAGTGCATGCATCACGTTGCTGTCGATCATTCGGCTCATGCGCTCGATCACCGATTCTGACAGAATATATTCATTGGCGATTTTTTCCAGTGTGTCACCGGTCAAAGGCGGCTTTTCTTCACCGGTATACAGCTCAGCGTCGGCTAAAGCCAGACTTAGCATGTGTTGTTTTAATTCATGGTCATCTTTGACATAACGTTCTTTTTTGCCATGTTTGATTTTGTACAGCGGCGGTTGCGCAATGTAAATGTGGCCGCGTTCGATCAGTTCGGGCATTTGCCGGTAAAAGAAGGTCAATAACAAGGTGCGGATATGCGAGCCGTCTACGTCCGCGTCGGTCATGATAATGATGCGGTGATAGCGCAGCTTGTCCGGGTTATATTCATCCTTGCCTATGCCGGTTCCCAGCGCTGTAATCAGGGAAATAATTTCCTGGGACGATATCAATTTATCAAAGCGGGCTTTTTCTACGTTCAGGATTTTTCCCTTGAGCGGCATGATGGCTTGAAATTTCCGGTCGCGTCCTTGTTTGGCGGAACCGCCTGCAGAATCACCCTCGACCAGGTAAAGTTCGCATAACGCGGGGTCTTTTTCCTGACAATCCGCCAGTTTTCCGGGCAATCCCATGCCGTCGAGCACACCTTTTCTGCGCGTTAGTTCGCGGGCTTTACGCGCCGCTTCTCGCGCTCTGGCGGCTTCGATAACTTTATTGCAAATGGTTTTTGCATCAGCCGGATTTTCCAGTAAAAACTCGGAAAGTTTTTGCGCCACAACTTCTTCCACCACCGGCCGCACTTCGGAGGACACCAGTTTTTCTTTGGTTTGCGAAGAGAACTTGGGTTCAAATAATTTTACCGACAGGACACACGACAAGCCTTCGCGCATGTCATCGCCAGCCGTTTCAATCTTGGCTTTTTTGGTCAGCTCATTTTTTTCCATGTAGTTGTTAAGCGTACGTGTCATGGCAGCACGTAAGCCCGTCAGATGGGAACCGCCATCTTTTTGCGGAATATTGTTGGTGAAACACAAAACCTGTTCGCTGTAACTGTCATTCCACTGCATCGAAACTTCGACCGCAATGTTGTCTTTCGTACCGGTCGCATAAAAAATATTAGAGTGCAGTACCGATTTGCTGCGATTGATGTATTCAACAAAGTTTTTGATTCCGCCGGTAAAAGCGAATTTCTCATCCTTGCCGGTACGTTGATCGATTAAGTGGATTTTTACGCCGTTGTTGAGAAAAGAAAGCTCGCGCAAGCGTTTGGCAAAAATATCGTAGTGGAATTCGATATTGCCAAAAATTTCCTTGCTTGCCAAGAAATGTACTTCGGTGCCATGGCGCTCACTTTCACCGGTAATTTCCAGTGGTTTAACCGGAACGCCGAGGCGAAACTCCATCTGGTTGATTTTTCCATCGCGGCGGATGGTCAGCTTCAGCCATTCGGATAAGGCATTGACTACTGAAACACCGACACCGTGCAAGCCGCCTGAAACTTTATACGAGTTGTCGTCGAATTTACCGCCGGCATGCAATTCGGTCATCACAATTTCTGCGGCAGAACGTTTCAGGTCATCGTCATTTTTGATGCCTGTCGGGATACCGCGTCCATTATCCAATACACTGACTGAGTTATCCGGATGAAGTGTTACGGTAATATCATCGCAATGTCCGGCCAATGCCTCATCAATCGCATTATCGACCACTTCAAAAACCATGTGGTGTAAACCGGTGCCATCACTGGTATCGCCGATATACATGCCCGGCCGTTTGCGTACCGCATCCAGGCCTTTTAGTATTTTTATGCTTTCAGAATCGTAGTCTTTTTGACTTTCATTGGGTACATTGGTGTTTGGATCACTCATCAGTTCGGCGCTTTATGGTTATGAAGTTTAAAAAGAATGTTTCAACTTTTGAGGATTTGGATCATTCCTGCTGAGAAATGCTGTTAAATTCTCATCGGCATGACGATGTATTTGAACTCTTTATTTCCAGGAACTGTTATCAGAACGCTGCTATTGGAATTTTCAAAGGCACATTGTACCGTTTCGCTATTTACATTGTTCAATAAATCCAACAGATAAGTAATATTAAGGCTAATATCCACTAACTCTTCGTCGTATTTAATTTCCAGTTCTTCTTCGGCTTCTTCCTGCTCGTTGTTTTTACAGATAATATGCAGATTATCTTTACTGACGATCAAACGCACGCCACGGAATTTCTCGCTCTGGTTGGATAGTATCGATACCCGTTGCAATGCTTGCAGAAAGGTTAAGCGATCTATTTCAAACAACTTGGTATTGTTTAATGGAATGACCCGGTTGTAATCGGGAAATTTACCGTCAATGATTTTCGATGTCAGAATGATATCCGAGAAGGAGAATCGGATTTTATTCGTAAAATATTCTATTTTTACCGGATCTTCATTATCTTCGAGCAATTTGGACAGTTCAAACACCGCTTTGCGCGGCAAAATGACCTCTTGCTTTTTCTGTGTCTCATTTAAACCGGCTGCGATATAGGCCAAACGATGTCCATCGGTGCCGACACTGATTAACTGATTATCTTCAGTCAGTAATAAAAGTCCGTTCAGGTAATAGCGAATATCTTGTTGTGCCACTGCAAACTGAACTTGATGCAAAAGTTTTTTTAATTCATTTTGCTTCAGTGTGATAGTGGTAGCGGATTCTGACTCTTCAACAACTTCTGGAAAATCCTCTGCGGGCAGTATTTGCAGGTTGAATGCACTTTTTCCGGATTTAACCTGCAAGTGGTCGTCTTTCCGGGTTAATGTAATTTCCGCGTCGGTTGAAAGCGAACGCAAAATATCCTGAAGTTTTTTAGCAGATACCGTTAAAGCAAAATTCTGCTTGGCTGCAAGATCCTTTGTCGTAACCGTTTTGATTTGTATTTCCAGATCAGTGGCCAAAAAAGAGGTCTTTTCTTCGTTTTGCTGAATCAGAACATTTGATAGGATGGGTAATGTCTGACGTCGCTCCACAATTCCGGTGACGGTTTGCAGCGGTTTTAGTAATGTGTCTCTGTTAGTTTTTATTAAAAGCATTTATATAAAAGAATAATAGTAATTAGATAATGTCTTTGATACTTCTGTATTGTTTCTAACATCAAATGAATATCAACAAGATAGCATATTTTTTTCGTTTGTATCAAAACTGTATAGAGCTTGGATGGTTTGTGGATAAAAATAGCAATTCTTTAAAATGCGTAGTTATGCACAAACTGTTAGACAGTTATCAACCTCTTAAAATGAGTATCAGTGCGTTAAAATCTCGGCTCACAACCGGGTCGGAAATCCTTAATTCATTAATTTTCCGGTAGCCATGTAATACCGTCGTATGATCTCTTCCACCAAATGCTTCGCCGATATCCGGTAAACTCAATGAAGTCAGTTCTTTAGCGATTGCCATCGCCATTTGCCGGGGGCGCGCGACGATACGTGTGCGTTTCTTTGAATACATCTCAGATACTTTGATTTTGTAATAATCGGCGACAGTTTTCTGGATATTTTCAATGGATATCTGTCGGCTCTGTACAGCCAGCAAATCCTTTAATGCCTCTTTGGCCAGATCCAGCGTTATTTCCAGACCAACAAAGCGTGAGAAAGCCAATATGCGTTTTAATGCACCTTCCAGCTCCCGTACATTTGAACGGATATGTTTGGCGATAAAAAATGCTACATTTTCATCTAAGCGGATTTTTTCCAGCTCGGCTTTTTTTAACAGAATCGCGACACGCATTTCCAGTTCAGGGGGTTCTACGGCAACAGTTAATCCCCATCCAAAACGAGATACCAGCCGTTCTTCCAATCCGGAAATTTCTTTGGGATAGGAATCACAGGTGATGATGACTTGTTTATGCGTTTCGATGAGTGCGTTGAATGCGTAAAAAAACTCTTCTTGGGTACGGTTTTTCCCGCCAAAAAATTGCACGTCGTCGACGAGCAAGAGATCCAGCGAATGGTAATACAGTTTAAATTTGTCAAAAGCCTTATGTTGATAGGCACTAACGACGTCGGATACATATTTTTCAGCATGCACATAACGGATTTTGGCGCTCTTGTCATTTTCATGTACATAATTACCAATTGCCTGGATCAAATGGGTTTTTCCCAAACCCACACCGCCGTAGATAAAAAGCGGGTTATAGGCAATACCGGGTGATTCCGCAACTTGGATGGCGCCAGCTCGTGCCAGTTGGTTGGCTTTTCCGGTTACGAAATTGTCAAAAGTAAAATTGGGATTCAGGCCGCTGGGATTTTTTTTGCCAGGCGGGTAAGCAGTCTTAGGCTCTGCTTTGGGTTCATGCTGTACTTGCACGGGTACTGGATCCGGCAGGCTATTTTTTGTTTCGGTTTGATCGGCTAGTTTCAGATGGAATTGGATTTTTTTGGCAAAGTACTCCTGTGCCATCACCTCTATGTGCATGATGAAGTTGTCTTTCACCCATTGCGAGACAAATCGATTGGGAGCGATCAGTACGACTTCATTGTCGCTATTTAATGCAGAATCAATTTGTAATGGTTTGATCCAGGTATTAAATTGCTGTGCATTGAGTTCTTTTTTGAAATGATCAAGACAAGATAACCAGAAAGTGTTCAGTGATTGCATAATTTTTTGTTCTTTATCTGTCTGGTTTTAGAAAGCAATAACAATGCAATTTTAATGAAAAATATCTGATCTTAAATTTCCAGATTATCGATCAATCGTGTTTTATCTAGCCAAGCTGCGCCCAAGATTACCAAATCTTGATCATCAACCTGTGCGGGTAGCAGTGAGCTGCGTTTATGAATGCTGATGTAATCAACTTTCCAGCCACGTTGAACAAGATTGTTGGTCGCATTTTCTTGTAATGTCAGAAAATCTTTGCAACCGGAAGTAATTTCTTGTTTGATCTGAAGGAGCGTTTGAAAAAGATGATAAGCCTCCGCACGCTGTGCTGTGTTCAAATATTGATTGCGTGAACTCAATGCCAGCCCATCAGTTTCCCGGACAGTTTCACCTGCAATAATTTCAACGGGTAAATTCAATTGTTTTACCATTTCACGTACGATGTGCAACTGCTGATAATCCTTTTTACCAAACACAGCCAGATCCGGTTGAATAATATTGAATAATTTCAGTACTATCGTTGCAACACCGCGAAAAAATCCCGGACGAAATGCACCTTCCAAGGCATCCGCGACAGGGGGTAATGCTAGCAAGAATTCTTGTGGTGTAGGGAAAAGAATTTCTTCATTAGGTGCAAAAACAGTCTTGACATTTAGCTCGGAAAGCAATCTGCAATCATTGTCAAAAGTGCGCGGATAGCGATCGAAATCTTCATGCGGCAAGAATTGCAGCCGGTTGACAAAGATACTGACAACAACGCAATCGGATAATTGTTTTGCCTGCTTGATCAGCGCGAGGTGACCGGCATGTAAATTTCCCATGGTTGGAACAAAAGCAATGGGTTGTTCACTTTTGAGACTGTTACGTAGCGCGGTAATGTCATTAAATAGGTTCACGCTGGATTTAGCAATTAAAATTCATGTTCTTTACCTGGAAACTGGCCGGTTTTGACAGCAGTGACATAATTTGCAACGGCTTCCTGGATGCTTTTTGCATCCGCCATAAAGTCTTTCACGAAACGGGGTTTTTTACCTTGAACCAATCCCAGCATATCATGGAGCACCAAAACCTGAGCTGAGCAATTAGCGCCTGCACCGATACCTATCGTAGGAATAGCAAGCGTTTGGGTGATCTTTTGGGCGAGTTTTGCCGGTACAACTTCCATTACCAGCAGGCTTGCTCCCGATTTTTCCAGTAGCTTTGCGTCATCGAGCAACTGTTTCGCTGATTTCTCCGAGTTACCTTGTAATTTGTATCCGCCCAGTTGATGAATCGATTGCGGTGTCAGCCCAATATGGGCGCAAACCGGAATACCGCGCCGGGTCAAAAATTGGATCGTATCCGCCATGATTTGACCCCCTTCAATTTTAACCATGTGCGCACCCGCGGCAAGAATTTTGGAAGCATTCTCAAAAGCCTGTTCGGGCGAAACTTGATAGCTGCCGAAGGGCATATCGGTAATGATCAATGCTTTGCTGGCGCCGCGCGCAACACAGCGCGTATGATAAATCATGTCATCCAGCGTGACGGATAAGGTGGTGTTTTCTCCGTGCAAAACATTGCCTAAAGAATCACCGACCAGCAAGACATCAATGCCTGCATTTTCCAAAATAGTTGAAAAAGTGGCGTCATAACAGGTCAGGACAGTGAACTTCTCATTGTTCTCAACCATTTTTTTCAGAGTGGTTTGTGTAATTCTCATACTTTATAGGGATAGCAAATTTTATCGAGAAAAACCAAGTAGCATGATGGATTATTTCAAGCCTTGATTTGTTCCAGTTTTTGTTCATTGCATGCTGCAAGCAGTGGCGCAATGAGGCCATGACCTGGAATATGGCAATCCGGCGCGATTTCCATCAGCGGCCTCAGCACAAACGCACGCTGCGACATGCGTGGATGCGGTAAAGTAAGTGCCTCATCACGACATGCCAGATTATCATACAACAGAATATCGAGATCCAGAGTACGCGGCGCATTCAAAGATTCGCGTACGCGACCATGCTGGAGTTCAATAGCCAGCAATGCGTTAAGTAGCTCATGCGGTGCAAGATGCGTTTCAATCAATGCCACCGCGTTGATAAAATCGGGCTGATCCAATCGTCCAACGGGAGCACTTTTGTACAGCGAAGAATGGCTTATTAAGTGTGTGCCGGGGAGTTGTTTTAATTCATCAAATGCTTGTTGTATCTGGGAAATTGGGTTTTCCAGATTACTGCCCAAAGCAATAAAAGCCTGGCTCGGTATTTTTCTCATGGGAAATACAAATTAACCGTCTTCATTTTTGGCGGAATCATCCGGAGGAACAGCGAGACTGGGTGAAGATTTTTTACGGCTGCGTTTTCTCTTGCGTTTTATAGGCGAAGTTTGGTTGAGCAACAATTTTTCCCGCTCTTCGTTATCCGCGGATAGAAATGATTTCCACCATTCACCGAGCTCCATGTTCAATTCACCGCTTTCACAACGCAGCAACATGAAATCATAAGCCGCGCGAAAACGCGGATGAGTGATTAATCGGAACGGTTTACGCCCGCTACGGGCTTCAAAGCGCGGTTGCATGGCCCAAATTTCTTGGATGATTGCATCAAAGCGGCGAGGAATCGCAAGTTTCTTATGTTGTATCGCAAGGATCTGGTCCATTGCCTTAAATAAGGCAGGTAAAGGTTTCTCACCGGCAACCTGGAGTGAATCCCAGGTGGAAAGCACTTCATGCCATAGCAGTATGGCAAACAAAAATCCGGGAGAAACGGGCTTATCTTGTCTGATCCGCGCATCGGTGTTCTTAAGGGCAATGGTGATGAAGCGTTCACCCAAAGGTTGTTCGAGAATGACATCCAGCATCGGCAGAAGACCGTGATGCAAGCCGCGCGCCCGCAATTCAACTACACAAGCCAACGCATACCCTGACAATAACAGTTTCAACATTTCATCAAACAGGCGGGACGGCGGAACGTTTTGCAGTAAAGGTGCCAGATCGCCAATGGGCTTGGCGGTTTCCGCTTCTATTTGCATATCCAGTTTAGATGCCAGACGGACGGCGCGTAACATGCGTACCGGATCTTCGCGGAAGCGTTGTACCGGATCCCCGATAATACGCATTTTTTTGGCTTTGATATCTTCATAGCCATTCAGGTAATCAAGAATCTCTTCCTTGGCAGGGTCATAGAACAGTGCATTGACTGTGAAATCACGGCGAACAGCATCTTCTTCCTGACTGCCAAAGACATTATCGTGTAAAAGACGGCCGTGTTGGTCGGTCTGCTGGATCGATGTATGATTATTCTCTTCGTCGGGAGAATTCCCGCGAAAAGTTGAAACCTCCACCGTTTCAGCGCCACACATCACGTGAACCAAACGAAAACGCCGCCCGATAATGCGCGACCGGCGAAAAAGCTGGTATACCTGCTCGGGTGTCGCATTGGTTGCGACATCGAAATCTTTCGGTGTCAATCCCAATAGCAAATCCCGCACGGCGCCTCCGACGATATAAGCTGAAAACCCGGCCTGTTGAAGAGTAGTGGCAGTTTTAAGTGCACAGGGAGTGATCTGGTTGCGCCGGATGCCGTGGTGTTTGAAAGGAATAATACTCAGACTCAGCTTTGCGTTCGATTCGGAAGCAGGCGCTTTGCGGCTGAATACTTTGCGGAGAAATTTACGGATCATTGCGATTGATAGAAAGCATCCGGCTCTTATATTATATAACGGATTAAAAATTCAGTTGAAGCCAGCCGGTAAGCCGGGTTCTGTCGTGGACAGTCATTCCTCTAGATGCACAGTTACCTGTACATTCAAGCAACCTACCCGCAGGCTCTGCGAGCAACATCATCGCCTGCCTATTTGGTCTTGCTCCGGATGGAGGTTACCGCGTTTCACCGTAACTGAATACGCTCGTCTCTGTGGCCCTATTCCTCACCTCACGGTGGACGGCCGTTAACCGTCATCCTGCTCTGTGGAGCCCGGACTTTCCTCCCCCTGTGTTCAAAATGAATAACAGGCGGCGACTGTCTAGCCAGCTTCGCTGATCATTTTATCACTTGCAAGGGTGACAGTCTGGAGATTGTCCATTACTTGATCAACATCGCGTTAATTTGTGTTAGGGTATCTTCGTCCAATTCACCTGCTTCCGCGCTTAGACGTAATCTGGACATCAGATAGCTGTGATACGCTTTGGCTAAGTCGCGTTTGGCAGAATAAAGTTGTTGCTGAACATTCAGTACATCCACTTCGGTTCTAACGCCGACTTGTTGTCCAAGAATAGTTGAATCTAACTGACTTTGACTGGATATCAAGGCTTGTTTGAGTGCTTTTACCTGCGCGATACCGTTGGTGACATTTAAATACTGTTGACGAGTTTGTATGGTGATATTGCGCCGGGTATTTTCCAAATCATGTAACGCTTTGTCTTGAAGGGCGAGTGCTTCGCGTACACGGGATTGAACGGAAAAACCTTGAAATAGGGGTAAATTGAGTTGCAGCCCGATTGATTTTGACGTGATATCGATACCGCGACCAGTAATCGCACCGCCAACGCCAGTTTGATCACTATATTGCGCGACTAGATCCAATGTCGGGTAATGTTGTGCCCAAACTTTCTTTACTTCCTGATTAGCTATTTCATAAGCAGCTTGCTGGGTTCTTAAAGTAAAGTTTTTTTCTTCAGCAACACGTACCCATTCATCCATACCGCTGTAGTTTAATTTAGTCAAACTAGAAGCAATTTCCTTTGCGCCTAAAAGATTTTCAGGGAAGCGGTCGATGATGCCTTGTAATGTGCGCTTTCTGATTTCAAGTGCGTTGTTAGCAGCAATTTCTTGTGAAGTGGTTAAATCATAGCGAGCTTGAGCTTCATTGGTATCCACAATGGTGGATACACCTACTTCAAAGTTACGCTTGGCTTGTTCGAGTTGTTTCAGAATGGCCTTTTTCTGCGCTTCCACTACTTCGACATCAACCTGAGCATCTAATACATCAAAATACGCTTGTGCGACACGCAAAATCAAATCTTGTCCGGCACCCATAAATTGCATATCGGCTCTGCTGACTTCCATTTTTGATTGCGCATAAATGACAATACTTTCCATGCGGAATAAAGGCTGTGTCGCGGATAATGTAATATTCCGGTTTTGAATCGTTACTTCGGGAGGGTTTGCATTACCAACCCCAGTAAAAACGTTATTTGCATCGATTTGTTGAACTGCACGTGAGCCAGACAAAGTGATATTTGGTAAAAAACCCGCTCTACCTTGCGGTAATTTTTCTTGTGCAGCTTGATAAGCAGCACGTGCCGACCTGTACTGTGCATCTTGCGCTAACGCTTCCTGATAGATGCCCATCAAATCGGCAGCTTGCACAATGGGGTACCCGATGATGCCGATGAAGACAGCAAAAACAAATTGCAAGCGTTTCATGGGTTTTTCCGATAGGGATGCGTAACTGATGAGGCTTCAGTAATAAGTTGCGCGCTGCATCGGATAACACATGTAATTTCTTTAATACTCAAAAGGTAAACCTTGTCGGTTGCAGCGCATTGATGAGCGGTGGTGTGCTGGTTTCAAACAGCTTGGTTGTGGTGAATTCGCCGGGTGCTATACAAGTGATCAGCAAAGCTTCCATGACCGGATCTTCTCCCACAATCGCAAATAATCGCCCTCCCGGATTCAAACTTTTCTGAAAAGTATCGGGTAAAGCAGGTGTCGATGCTGTTAATACAATCACATCATAAGGTCCATTTTTGGGCCAACCGCGTGCAGCATCACCCAGTTCGATGGTTACATTTGTGATCTCGTGCGCTTTAAGATTATTTTCTGCGAACGTTTTGAGTTCAGGAATGATTTCCACACTGAAAACGTGCGCACCTTGATCGGCCAGTAGCGCCGTCAGATACCCGCTGCCACTACCGACTTCCAGAATTTTGTCTGTTTTCTTGACGTGAAGTTCCTGTACGATGCGTGCTTCCATTTTTGGGGTAAGCATCACCTGGCCATAACCCAGCGGAATTTCCATATCGACAAAAGCCATTGCGCGATTTTCGGCTGGAACAAATTCTTCACGCTTTATTTTATATAGTAAATCCAGTACGTTATCATCCAATACATTCCATGTGCGGATTTGTTGCGCAACCATATTAAATCGAGTTTGTTCAAGATTCATTTCTAATCCGTATTCTCAAATTGATGTAAGACTTGCAATTATTTCACATTTCCATTAGCTTCACAGCATCAGCTAGGGGTCCGTTTTCAGAATTGTCTGATATTTGGTGAGATAGTCCCTTAATACCTGACGCGGATAATGCCGCCGTAGGGAAGCTGGGATTTATTCTCCCGCTCTTTATGGCACTTCTAAGGAGCAATACTATAATGAGCATTACAGTTTTAAACCCAAAAAGTTTTTCCAACACAACCGCTGAAGTCGATGCAGCAGCCGTAAAACCGCTACCGAATTCACGTAAAATCTATGTACAAGGCTCGCGAGCCGATATTCAGGTTCCAATGCGCGAAATCCGCCAGAGCGATACGACCACCAGTGCGGGCGCGGAAAAAAATCCGCCGATCTGGGTCTACGATACCTCCGGTCCCTATTCGGATCCGGCAATGAAGATTGATATCCGCTCCGGACTGCCAGCATTGCGCGAAAAATGGATTGATGGGCGTAATGATACCGAAATATTATCAGGCCACAATTCTGCATACAGCCTGGAACGTTTAAAAGACCCCAAACTTGCAGATATGCGCTTTAACTTGCAGCGGCAACCGCGCCGCAGCAAGGCCGGATTAAATGTTACACAGATGCATTATGCGCGCCGCGGCATCATTACACCAGAAATGGAGTTTATCGCGATTCGCGAGAATCAGCGCGTTGAAGCATTCAATGCGCAAAATCATGAATTATTAACCCGTCAGCACCCGGGACAGGATTTTGGTGCATCACTGCCCAAACTGATAACGCCGGAATTTGTGCGCGATGAGGTGGCGCGGGGGCGCGCTATCATTCCGGCTAATATCAACCATCCTGAATCCGAGCCAATGATTATCGGACGTAATTTCTTGGTGAAAATAAACGCTAATATCGGTAATTCCGCATTAGGTTCCAGCATTCAGGAAGAAGTGGAAAAAATGACCTGGGCGATCCGCTGGGGTGGTGACACGGTGATGGATCTTTCTACCGGCAAGAACATACACGAAACGCGCGAGTGGATTATCCGGAACAGCCCGGTACCGATTGGCACGGTGCCTATTTATCAGGCTTTGGAGAAAGTTGACGGCAAAGCCGAGGAATTAACCTGGGAAATTTTCCGTGACACGTTGATCGAACAGGCCGAGCAGGGCGTCGATTACTTTACCATCCATGCTGGTGTGCGCCTTGCGTATGTGCCGATGACGGCGAAACGCATGACGGGTATCGTCTCTCGCGGCGGTTCGATTATGGCTAAATGGTGTTTGTCACATCACAAGGAAAGTTTCCTGTATACCCACTTTGAAGAAATTTGCGAGATCATGAAGGCTTATGATGTTAGCTTCTCGCTGGGTGATGGACTGCGCCCCGGTTCTATTTATGATGCGAATGATGAAGCACAATTTGCCGAACTGAAAACGCTGGGTGAATTAACTAAGATAGCCTGGAAACATGATGTGCAAACCATGATCGAAGGGCCCGGCCATGTGCCGATGCACTTGATCAAGGAAAATATGGAATTGCAATTGAAGTATTGCGATGAAGCGCCTTTTTATACATTGGGTCCACTGACGACGGACATTGCTCCCGGTTATGATCATATTACATCCGCAATTGGCGCTGCGATGATCGGCTGGTATGGTACCGCGATGCTGTGTTATGTGACGCCGAAAGAGCATCTGGGTTTGCCGGACAAGGATGATGTCAAGGACGGTATTATTACCTACAAGATCGCCGCGCATGCAGCGGATCTGGCAAAAGGACATCCCGGTGCGCAAATTCGGGATAATGCGCTGTCCAAAGCACGTTTTGAATTCCGTTGGGAAGACCAGTTTAATCTCAGTCTGGATCCGGACAAGGCGCAACAGTTCCATGATGAGACCTTGCCACAGGATGGCGCAAAGGTGGCGCATTTCTGTTCCATGTGTGGCCCGCATTTCTGTTCAATGAAAATTACCCAGGATGTACGGGAATATGCCGCCAATCAGGGGGTTGCCGAAGAAGAAGCTTTGAAGCTGGGGATGGCGCAAAAATCAGCAGAGTTTAAGGAAAAGGGCGCAGAAATTTACAGTAAATTGTAAAGTCGACCGCACGTTCTTATTGTCAATTTCAATTTTTTAAAAGCATAACAACAGCGCGATATGGATTTAATTTTATTGTTTAAAGCTTTAATCCTGGGCATTGTTGAGGGATTGACTGAATTTCTGCCGGTTTCTTCCACCGGTCATTTGATCCTGGCCGGTGATTTGCTCGATTTTAATGATGAGCGCGCCATGGTATTTACCATCGCGATTCAGTTGGGTGCGATTTTGGCAGTTTGCTGGGAATATCGCAGTAAGATCATCGAAGTGATCCGCGGTATCGGTTCCAGTCCGGCAGCCAATCGTTTTGTGATCAACCTGCTGATTGCGTTTTTGCCGGCTGCGATCATGGGTTTATTGTTCATTAAAACCATCAAATACTATTTGTTTCACCCCGTGCCGGTCGCGCTGGCGTTGATCATCGGCGGTTTCCTAATTTTGTGGGCGGAGCGCAGGAAACATGTGGTTGAAGTGGAACAAGTCGATGACATGGATTGGAAACACGCATTGAAAATCGGTCTAGCACAATGCCTTGCGCTGATTCCGGGGACTTCGCGCTCGGGTGCTACGATTATCGGTGGCCTGTTTTTTGGCTTATCGCGCAAAGCCGCTACCGAGTTTTCATTTTTCCTGGCAATTCCCATCATGTTTGCAGCCACCTTTTATGATGTCTACAAGCATCGTGAGTTTTTAGAATGGGATGATTTGGGCATGTTTGCGGTGGGTTTTGTGGCTGCCTTCATCAGCGCGCTGTTGGCGGTGCGTGGCCTGCTTCGCTTCATCAGTAATCATGATTTTACAGTATTTGCCTGGTATCGCATCGTATTTGGTATGATCATATTGGTGACAGCATACACGGGTGCCATTGGCTGGTCGGAAATGTGAATAGGATAAAAGGCAAATTTTGCCTATATTTGAAGGAGTCTAAGCAAACAGTAATATAGATCAAAAAAACAGAAGCTGTTTGGTTTGATAGATGCTCGGAACTAAATTAAAGCTTCGCTCTCACAAGGTGATATAACAAATCTATAAGGAGTTTACGAATGAAAATAAAATGGCCCGGATTTATTTTTAAGCGATTCTTAGCGTTATCCGTAATAGTAGCGGCAATGACGCTTATGCAGGCAAGCCAAGTATTGGCACATGCTTCTTTAGTTAAAGCTGAACCCGCTCGTCGTGCAGTGCTTTCTACACCGCCCGCACGGATTCATCTCTGGTTCAATGAAGAAATTGAACCCGCTTATGCGGCGCTTTCGGTACTCAATGAGGATAAAAAATCTATTACGGATAACAAAGTAGAAGTGGATTCAAAAGACCCGAAGTCTGTTGTGCTGGAATTACCGGATTTGCAACCGGGGCGCTACACCGTGAAATTCCGGGTGCTTTCTGTCGATGGTCACGTGGTTGATTCAGAATACAATTTCACAGTTGCAAGCGAAAAAAAGTAAAAAAAGATGATAGAGATCGTTGCTACATTTGCCCGTTGGTCACAGCTGATTGCTAATCTGATATTGTTCGGTAGCTGTATTTTTCTTGCTATCGCTGGGCAACAAAAAGCTGTATTTGAAAGCGCTTGGGTAGTCCGGCTGGAAAAAATATTTCCATGGTTGGGTGGCGTCATTTTACTGGGATTGCTCGTTATTCTGGCGACAACAACAGGCGAAGCAACGGGTATTGCTGCTAATACCTGGCGGCCTGATGCTTGGCTGGAAGTCGTGCAACAGACCCGCGTTGGAAAAATTTGGGCGGCTCGTGCGATATTTGCAGTAGTATTGTTAGGGGTCACGCTATATCTTCAGCATGTTTACAGGGTGAGGTGGCATTACATCCTATGCGCGGTTGTTGCGTCTTTACCTTTGATGATCGGATCACTCGTAAGCCATTCTGCCGCAGACGAAATGTCTGTCGTTTCAATACTGCCGTATGCGCTGCATGTTCTTTTCGCCGGTATCTGGTTTGGCGCTTTGCCTGCTTTCTTATTAATAATATTTAGTAAGAACTATTCAGGCCAATCGTTGGATTTGCTGAGTATTAATAGCTTGAAAAAGTTTTCTTCTTTGGCTTTGCCAGTTATGGTCATGATCATGGCCACAGGCATTATTGTTGCTGACCGCATGATCGAAGAAGACTACCATGCAATGGTTGCTAGTTCGTATGGTTGGTTATTAAACATAAAACTCACATTATTAGCGATCATTCTAATCATTGCGTATCAAGCACGCTCCAGATGGCTGCCTTTGTTGATCCGAGCTAATAATGGCGAAGAAACTCAAAGCGGCGGCCAACAAATGAAGCGGTGGGTAAGCATTGAATTTATTCTTGCCATGATCTTGGTATTACTGGCGACTATCCTATCAAATACCAAGCCAGCAAAGCATGCCATGGTTGAAAGCTGGCCCTATCCTTTTAGATTTTCAGTCGATGCTACCTGGGAAGAACCCAACGTTCAGATTTTTTTCTGGATCGGTGTAACACTTTTCATATTGGCAGCGGGTTCAATAGGGTTAGGTATTAAAAGCAAATGGGATATAAAAAAACGCCTTGGTGTCCCGCTTGTCTTAACAATGGCCGCCTTTGCAATAGCATTACCTAAACTGGCAGTGGTTGCTTATCCTGAAACTTACCAAAGTACGCCTGTTCCGTTTGATGCGATCTCTATTTCAAATGGATCAAAATTGTTCTCACAGAATTGTACGACTTGCCATGGCCCACAAGGTAAAGGCAATGGAATAATCGCTAAAACTTTTAATCCGCCACCCACTGATTTATTGACAGAAGCACATACGGCAAAACATACCGCTGGAGATTTCTTCCATTGGTTAACGCACGGAATTGCTGCGACGGGTATGCCGAGTTTTTCCAGTAAATTGTCAGAAGAGGATCGCTGGGATGTCGTCAATTATATTCATGCCATGTCGCGTGGCTATAAAGCGCGCTTGCAGAGTCCTGAGGTCGTCCCTGGAAGACCATCTATTGGACCCCCTATTTTTTCATATTTTGCAAATGACGGCACCAGTGGCATTCTAAAGGATTTTCGTCAGAAGAAAAATGTAATGATCGTATTATTCACCTGGCCACAATCACACGAGCGGCTACAAGAATTGACAGCATCGTATGCTAGGTTACAGGAGCTAAATACAATCATTCTAGCGATCCCGATGAATAATCTTGATAAACAAGAAATCATGGATATTGCAAGGGATATTCCTTTTCCGGTTGTAACAGAAGGTTCATTAGAGATAAAAAATAGCTATGCTTTATTTCGAAGAACGCTTACTAATCCAGATATATTAAATGAAGGCGTAATTCCAGAGCATTTTGAGTTTTTGATAGATCGCTTTGGCTATTTACGTGCCAGGTGGATACCCGCTATTGACGAAAGCGGCTGGGCAGATATCAGTGTTCTAACAAAACAGCTCGTTCAGCTGAATAGTGAAAAGGAAATTCTTCCGCCACCCAGTGACCATGTTCACTAATGCGGCGAAATTCTTTTCGCTTTAACCATTTTTATTTTAATTAGTACTCTGCGAGTAAGCTGATGATAAGACAAATAATTCCATTAGTTTTGTTAAGCGCGATAGTGATGTTGTCACAGTTTGCTTGGGCACATACTGATGTGTTTTTGGCTACAGTTGAAGCGCCTCATGGCGGTCAACTTCGTGCAGCAGGCCCCTTTCATTTAGAGCTAGTCGCCAAGGATGGTGAATTGACATTGTATGTAACCGATCATGGGGATTTACCAATTCCAGTGCAAGGTGGGCACGGTAAAGCAAATATTCAATTAGGCAAGGATGGTGAGCGCAAAGCAGTTACACTTGAGCCGGAGAGTGGAAATATAATGAGAGCAAGCGGTGAGTTTAGAATTACACCGGAGACTTCAGTTACTGTTTTTATAGCAATTCCGGGGCATGAAGCGCAAGGAGCGCGCTTTACTCCACTTGCGCTTAAAGGAGATGGTGCTGAGCGCGGACATGAACACGATCATGATCATTAAGTGAATGAAAAGACCATTTGTTGATTAAGAATGCATCAATCCTTCCAGTCCCTCTTCACGGTAGCGAATCATATAACAACGTGATGTGGTCCAATAGACCCGGACACTCCAGTTAAGAGAAAATTGTCTTAATTGGAGGAAGAAATGGAAGCGAGGAAACAATATACAAAGGAATTTAAACTGGATGCAATCAGTCTGGTTGTGGATC
>NZ_JAKFWH010000071.1 GCF_021731985.1 Nitrosomonas sp. | reverse complement strand
TGGTATAAAGCACAGAATTGGCTAAACGCCCATAGAGTTGCGCATCGGCCTCACTAGCGTTGAGCTGTCGCAATACCACTTGCGCATGTGTCCAAGCAACATCAAAGACACGATCCGCGAAGCGCCGATCCTGATATTTTTCCACCAAGCCTACTGCGGCATCCCGCGTTTCCGCCATGCCGCTTATCATATCGATGGTGAGCGTTTGATCCGGATCAAGCGTGATGGCATAGCGGATGGCGGCAACCGGATCCAGCACCGAACCTTGGCTACCGGAGAGCCCCCGGGATAAAGCACCGGCCAGCGCTTGTGGATCGGCGGTAGTGTGACCGCGACCGATGAATTGTGAGCGGTCCGTTTCGTAAGAGATGGCATCGATGTCTGTACCGTTCGCCGTCATCAGGTGGAACATCCACGGCGTTTGCTCGCTACGTGAGCGCGGACGGCGCGTGCAGAGTATAGCGTGGTGTTGCTCGTCAATCTCAGTTTGTACAAATAGATTACTGAAAGCGGGGTGCAATTCATCGGCGATGGATCCGGTCAGCACCACTTCGGCGTAACTCGTCACTGTGACGGTTCGACGGGTGCGGGCGCGGTTAGTAATGCGCAAGCGGCGCAGTTCGATATCATCTTCCGGCGACACCACAATATCAGTATGGGTCTCGAAATCATTATCGCGTCGGCGAAATTCGGCACGGCCTTCGGAAAAGATCACTTCGTAATGCTGTGGTTGTTTTAGTGTCGGCTGATGCGCGGTCGACCAGAATTCCCCGCTGCTCTCGTCGCGCAAATAACAGAACGATCCCCAGTGATCGCAAGTCGTGTCTTCGCGCCAGCGGGTAACGGCGAGATCCTTCCAACGGCTATAACCGCCGCCGGAATTGGTAATCATCACGTGATAGCGGCCGTTGGATAGCAATTGCACTTCCGGCGTTGGTGTATTGGCGCTGTTAAAAACACGAATCGAGGCTTCCGGCGCAGCGAAAGTCGGTCGGATGTCAGAAAATTGTGCCGTACGCGGAAAAAACGCCATCGCCTTTGGAATCCGTTCCTGAAGTAGCAGAAGGGTTGCCTGGAACAGTGGATCCGACTCGAAGCGCCTCTGCATCGGACGATCCAGCAGCAGATAGGCTAGGGAAAGCAGACTCATCCCCTGGTGATGGGCCATATAAGATCGCACCACTGTGCCTGATTCCCCGCGCCGTTGACGTGATGGGGTGTAATCAATGGCTTCATAAAAACCAAACTTACCTTCCAAACCTTCCATCGTCAATTGTTGCAGATTCAGGCATGCTTCCTCGGGTGCCACCATTAGCGCCAACACCGTGGCATAAGGCGCAATAACCAAATCATCGGCGAGTCCGCGCTTTAATCCCAGACCCGGCACACCAAATGCCCGATACTGGTAGTTAAGATGGACATCGACGAGATTGTAGCCTGATTCTGACATACCCCACGGTACGCCGCGCTGTCGCCCATATTCGATCTGCCGCTGAACCGCCGCCTTATAAGTCTGATCAAGCAACGTGTTATCAAAGTTCGGCATCACCAGTAGCGGCATCAGGTACTCGAACATCGAGCCGCTCCAGGATAAGAGAACGGGTTCGCCGCCGACGGTCGTAAGCAGACGCCCCAAGGCAAACCAACTTTCCTGCGGCACTTGTCCCTGTGCGATTGCGACGAAATTAATCAATCTGGCTTCCGAAGCTAACAGATCATAGCAACTTGTATCCCGGCGCAATTCGTCCACGTTGTAGCCAATCGCCAGCAGGCGCGAAGCCTTGTCATACAGGAAATCATATGCCATGTACGAGAATTCTGTGATTTGCAGTGCCAATCGTTCGCTCGCTGAAATCCTTTCGTTGGCATGTTGAGCGGCTTGTGTAACGCTTTCTCGAAACGCATGCAGCCATTCGCGTTCTGCGGGTGCCGCAGTGCTGACAATTCGCTGCGCAATGATTGGCAGCAAGCTATCCTCGATGCAGGCTAACTCCCGCAATGTAGGAATTGCGGTGATACTGAGATCCTCAATCGATCCACCCGGTGCGGCCGGCAACGCCAACCAAGGGGCAAGAAACGTCAATTCGTCAAGAACAGCGCGGCTTTGCCGGACCAATGCATGTGCCCACCAATTCGCATCATTCTCAGAAGTTATTTCCGAGACGACTGCACTAGCATGATCCAGAGTGGGATGGTGCGTGGAATCTTCATCTGCCTTTAGGTATCCTCCAGTTTCTGCGTGTAGTCTGCGTTCTCTTTCTTCAGCTAAAGCAAGAGCGCTTCCTGTTTGAAACAATGCTGCCGAAGTCGCGTCCAGGCTATTGGCAAGTTCCTCCGCGCGCCGCGCCAGTCGGTCAAGGTATTGCCATGTCAGTGCCAGCGTGGTTGGCGGAGAATTGCAGGTCGATTCGATATCTGTTTGTAATTGGGTAAGCAGGTCTGATGGAATGCTTCTCATCGCGTCCGCCAAAATTCCCAGCGTGTCGCGGATTCCATGGCACCAGCGTGTGTTAAGGATTTCGTCATCGGCAAGTGCGATCAGCCCCGGCCGCAAGGTTAGTAAATGGCCCGCAAGGTTACCGCTATCCACCGTCGAAATATATGCCGGATGCAGCGGTTTCAGCGATTGTGTGTCATACCAATTGTAGAAGTGATTGCGATGGCGCTCCAGTATTTGCATGGTGTCGAGCGTATGCGTAGTGCGCTCGATGAGCTGACCGGCCGGAATATAACCAAAGTCATAGGCCGTTAAATTCGCCAGGAGTGCCATCCCAATATTGGTCGGCGACGTGCGATGCGCAACCGCGGCGCCACGATATTCCTGATAATTGTCCGGCGGCAGCCAATTATCTACCGGACCGACAAACGTTTCGAAAAATGCCCAGGTTTTGCGTGACACTTTACGCAGAAAAATGGTTTGCTCAAGCGTTAATCGTGCTTTGTGGCGTGCAATCGGCTGACCTATCCACCAAGCAATCACGGGCGAACCCAACCACAGCAGCAGGATAGGTGCCGCGATTACGAGCGCCGCGAATTTGAACAGCAGCAGATAAGCTGTTGCGGCCATAGCGATCAGCGGCGCAATCCACATCGTACGTAACGTGGCGAAAAAATCGGTGCGACTACTACGCGCCACCTCACCCGATGGATTCCATTCGAGCAGCCGTCTGCGCGTGAACAACATGCGTCCGATTGTACGCACGATCGCATCGATACTGAAGTAGGCCTCGTAGGGAAGGCAAGTTAAGTTAAAGGCCGCTTGCGCCAAGCGCTGAGTGGTTGTGTCGAGCGCAACAGCAAGATGCTGCCTTAACAATACGTCACACGGTTTGTTAAATAAATCCAGAATTGAGGTGATCAAAGGTGGAATCAGGATAATACTGATCACCGCTAAAGTCCAAAGCCAGGGTGATGCCAGCACAGCCCAGCCTAACAACAACAGTACTGTCAGAGCCATCGGCACGAGACTACGCCGCAAGTTGTCGAACAATTTCCATTGTGATAGCCGCGAAAGTGAGCTATCCAGCCGCAGCGTACCGGGGCCGGGAATGCTCGGCAGCAGCCAACTCAGCAATTGCCAATCGCCGCGTATCCAGCGATGGCGGCGATTCACATCCACGCTGTAATGCGCTGGATAATCCTCATACAAATGGACATCGCTCAATAAACCCGCGCGCGTATAACATCCTTCCAGCAAATCGTGGCTGAGAATCTGATTCTCGGGAAAGCGTGCATTTAATGCGCGCTCGAATGTATCCACTTCATAGATGCCTTTACCGATGAAAGAACCTTCCCGAAACACATCTTGATAGACATCAGATATGGCGTGCGTATAAGGGTCGATGCCGACTTCGCCACCATGCAATCGCGCATATTGTGAGCGATTGGTGCCTTCCAAGCTCACGCTGACGCGCGGCTGAAGAATGCCGTAGCCCTCACACACGCGCTGCTGCTTTTCGTCGTAGCGCGGACGATTCAGCGGATGCGCCATGGCGCCTACTAACTGCCGCGCGACATCACGCGGCAGTTGCGTATCCGTATCCAGAGTAATGACGTACTTCACGTTCTTCAGGCAAGCGGTATCGCCGACGATACGTGAAAAACGTTTAGCGGCATTACTGTGTGCCTCATCGCGCAGTAATGCATTCAAATCCGCAAGCTTACCGCGTTTACGCTCGTAACCCATCCAGATACGTTCTTGCGGATTCCAACGGCGTGGCCGATGAAACAGGAAAAAAATACTTTTTCCTGCCGTGCCATATTTTACATTCAGCGCCTCAATCCCTGTCTGAGCCAGTTGCAACAGTGATTCGTCATCAGCGAGGGTTTCTTCGTGCGCATCGCGAAAATCAGTCAATAGCGCAAAATACAGATTGTCGTCCTGGTTCGCCAGAAAGCGCACCTCCAATGCTTCGACCAAGTTATCGATGTTATCCGGATGCGTAAGCATCGTTGGCACGACGACCAACGTCCGAGATTGCAGCGGGATGCCGGTGGAAAAATCCATGCGTGGCAGTGGTTGCGGGTGCACGAATAAAGTCGCCAGCCAATTCACCAGAGCAAGTGCTAATTGACTGGTAGCCAGCAATCCGAGTATGCCGATTAGTACCAGCAATACAACGGACACACCTTGAGTGTGTGCGATGATCATCAAACCGGCACTGAAAAGCAGCGTAAGCAAAGCGATTACGCCAAGATATACGCCCAATGCGTGTTGCGACCCCATTTTCATGATTTTCTCAGCAACAGAAGGACGTACCTGCACCCGAGCTTCTAGCTCAAGCAAACCGCGATCGATCAGATAGAAACCGACATGCGTTGTCCGTTCGTCGCTATCCGGATGTGCCGTTTGAGCCGCATGCGCGAGTTGGATCGCACATCGAGCGACTTCAGCTTCAGTAAAGGAACTCCGCTTCGCAATTTTTTCAATCGCATGACGATAACGGTCGCGACTGGCAAAATCCATCTTGGCGTGGGCCCCATTCGGATCTTCGCGCAATGTTTGTTCGACGATACTCATGCTTTCGACGAAATCGCGCCAATCCATCGCACCCAGAAAGCGCAAGCTGCCAATGCTGTTGCTGATAGAAACCTGGTCGGCAGCCTGAAGTTGGTTTCCGGTATGCACCAATTGCTCGATGGTCAATCCTGATTCGGCAAGTACTTGCTCGATCCAGGTCAGTGGCAGTGCCAAAGCAAGGCTTTGTCCTTGCAGACGACGCGTAAATTCCGATACGAATGGATTCGACATTGGCGGTTGCGAGCGCGCCATGTCTGCGATCACCAGCACCAGGCTCTTCGGATCCTTCTCCGCTACCGCCATCATTTGCTCCGCCCACGCGCAAGCCAGGTCGCAATCAACTCTGTCGGCGGCGATGCGAACGGCAACACGCCGCAGATTTTCAATCAGCGCCAACCGCAGCATGATGGGAATAGCCCATAATTCACCTAATTTGAGCGCGCTAACTGTTTGATAGGCCGCGACGAAACGACTGAGATTTTCCGAGTCTATCCGCCCATCTCCGTGCGAAATGATCTCCAATGCAATATCGTATACACGCGGCAAGCCAGCTGAGGAGCCATTCAACAAACGCGGTAGTTCCTGGTTATATCCCTTAGGCATGTGGCGCCTGGCGGTGCGGATCTGCTCTTCGATCAGATAGAAATTATCGAGCAGCCATTCGCTGGCCGGCGTAATCTGCTGGTTGGCTTTTACCACCGCTGTGAGTTGTCCACAGACGCCGGTCAAAACGACTTCATTCGCCGCCAATCGCGTCATCAGTTGATCCCGCGGGCGTTTTTGGGTTAATTTGTGCATAGCTGCGAGATGCTTGCCATGCTGCTCCATTTGATCGGCACTGAACAATTCCGACCGAAGCGGCGGTTCATTAAAAGAATGCGTTAGCGAAATGCCGCCATCACGCAAGTTCGCCCTCAACTGGCGCAAATACTGGAAGAAACGAATATCTCTGGTCTCCATTTAGAAAAATGTTCCGCGTTGGAAAGGAATTTCGCTGCACATCTCTCGATAAAGCCAATGATTTAATGGATAGCAAACTAACTTAAAGTCTCTTGAAAAACTGTATATCCAAGCAGAATTAATTGCAGAAATGAAGGGGAGCTGAACAGTCTTGTTGGCAAAATGTGAATTACAGATTTTTATCATACACAAATATCCTAGAAAAAAATCGCTCGTCAGGTAGCTAAAGAACGCCTCACTTACAGTGATGCCGGGTCAAAAACCACACGCACACGGTTCTGGGAAACTTTAAAAGTTCCAAACAGTGTGGTGTGGATACGGGAAAGTAATTCAACCGCTACGGCTATGAAGATCCGAACGCTGCACGGAAAATCTGTCTGCTTGCCTCTCCACATTCATCCTGATAACGCGCTACGAATGACTACCTAGGTGTAGTGATAAAAAATACATGGACATTCTGTTCGGCATTTGTCTGCATGGATAATTAATCCATGCAATGATCTACCGTCACTTAACCCGCATGTCATTCTTGACAGACTTCACACCATTGACTCTTCGTACAATTTCGACTGCTTTATTGATATCAGCCTGGGAATTGACGAAGCCACTAAGTTGAACGACACCCTTGAAGGTTTCGACGTTGATTTCTGCGGATTTCAGCGAAGGTTCATTGAGAATTTCCGCTTTGACCTTTGTGGTCACGACAGTATCATCAAAATATTCTCCAGTTCCTTCTTGTTTGGAAGTTGATGCGCAACCCAATAAAAAAACCATGAGCGCAATTAAGAAAAAAGTGGAAAAACGGTTATTAAGTTGTGTCATGGTAAAGTTCTCCGGTAAGTATTCACTAAAATAAAAGTTGAAGTATTACAGGGATAGCACAACCAGTATGTGCGCTAGCACACAAAGCGTTCCGTTTCTCTGGTTTGTGCGATGTTTCGGAACTAAGGTTGACGAAAGAATGTTAGGAATCAAGCTTATTTCATAACATTTCTTAGGGTGTTTTCCCATCGGAAGAGAAATTAGCGCGATGGTAGTTATAGAAGGCTTTCCATCCAGCCCGTTATTTAAATTGATATTCCTTGTGCTATTACTCGAGCGTCATAAAGCTATTCATATCAATTACCACAATAACTTGTCACTTTATTTTAAAAGATACGCCGCTATAAGACTATTACCAGCCATCACAATGATTCGCGTAAAGTATGATTTTGAATCATTAACTCATTTGGTCAAGGAGGTGTAGAATAATTCTGAATGTAGGGTAACTCATACCCTGGCATCCGCCTAAAAATCCAAAATGTTTTCCTTTATCAATAAACACTTATTCATTATGCGAACAGTTCTTTTATTGTTATTGCTGGCTCTATCCACCCCAGTTTGGGCTGATGCGGCAGCACAGATACGACAGCTGGAGAAAACATTAGCCCGCATACAACAAGAATCACAATCCACGTATCAGCAGTTTCTGATGATTCAAGAATTACGCCGTAATGAAATAGATGCGCCGCTACCGATCACGATACCGCCCAGTCCAGCCTCAAAAAGCATACCGATTCCAAAATATGAGGAATTAATTCAGGAAAAACAGGAAAAAGCTGACCGGATTAAAAAATATACCGATGATTTGGATCGTTTAAAAGCACGCTATACTGAACTGGAAAGTGAAAGAAAAGAAATCTTTGATCAAATTAATTCACTGGAGAACAAAGCAGAAGAATAAATTTGTATGAGGGTATCAATTCGACCGTTCTTACAAACAATATTTTCAAGCTCAAGCACCATTTTGCTCGATCAATTTCACACCCCCGCTTCAGATTACATCCAATTAGCAGGGGTATAGGTATAAACCATTACCGATTACTTACCCTCAAAATTCTTATACCAGATATCATAAATTTCATCTGACCATAAAGACTTTATCCAGACAATCACATCATCGACTTGCTGCTCCGTCAACTTGCCTTCCCAGGCCGGCATGGAACCAATATCAGGAGGCGTTCCTTTGAGTATGGTTTTCTTCAAAACTTCTGTCGAATGATGCCAAGCATGTGCGGTACTGTCCAATGGCGGCGGCGGATATTTCCCGTCCGGACCGGGTTTGCGCCAATCCGGTGTCGCTTCTCCATTGGGCCCATGACAGCCAACGCAATTTGCAGCATAAACACTTTCACCTCGTTTGATCTGTGCTTGATCAAAATTTCGTTTGACCAAACCCGTTTTACTATCGATCTGAGGTTGCCCGGATAGCACGCTGAATGGTGCAGAATCGCCACAACCCAATAGCAGTGCCGCTACACCACACAGCAGAAAATTACGCATTGTCATGAAAAAGTTACGATTATTACTTTAAACGCATGATTGAACCGCTCTTCTCTGGCTCGGGATCGGCTGGCTGTGATTGCTCTACTTTTTTGGCATGGGGATCATAGCGGTTATAAATGGTCGTATCCTTGCGTGCCTCGTTGCGTTCTTTGATCAATAAAACATTATAAGGATCACTACGAGCACCCTCCATACCAGGTGTTCCGTGCGGCATATCCGGTACAGCCAATCCAACTGCTTTAGGTTTTTCTTTGAGTAAACGCAGGATATCAGGCGCTGGCACATGCCCTTCGATCGCATAACCATTAACCAAAGCCGTATGGCACGAGCCCAGTGATTCAGAAATGCCAGATTTTTCTCTTATCTCTTTATTGCCAACATCATGCGTTTTTACGGTAAAACCGTGCTCGCGCATATGATCAACCCATTTAGCGCAACACTTGCAGGTTGGGCTTTTATAAACGTCAACGGTCGCTGTAGCAACCGCTTGTGAAGCGACGCTCAGCAAACTGACAGCAATGATTGATCCAGCTAATAGGGTACTTACTCGCATTTTCATTTCTTCTCCACAGTTATTGTTCCACGCATCTTCTTAAAATGACCCGGCAACGGGCAGGCAAAATTAATGGTTCCCGCATTGGTAAACTGCCAGATAAATTCTTTTTGCTCACCGGGTTCCAGTTGTACCAAATGTGCTTCAGAATGATCCTTTTCAGGAAACATGCGCCGCATATTAGCAACTTTCTTCAGGTCTACCATTGAACCCATCAACATCTCATGCTTTCTGCTGCCGCCATTTTTTATAACAAACTGGATCGTTTCGCCTTCATTGACCGTAATTTCAGAAGGTAAAAACATATTATCCACCTGAGTCAACTTAATGGTCCGCGACACCTTACTTAAATCACCCGATTTACCAATATCAACTTCATTATTGGGATAGCTTGCACTCGAGTAACAATGGGTTGAAAACAAGACCAAGGTTACAAATGGTATAATCCTGTTCATAGAATTCTCCTGAAAAATAATTCCCGAACTTGTTTATCCGTCTTGTTTAGAATCTAGCTATGCTAAATTGTTCCATCTCATTTGTCTAATATTCTGCCACAAGACCCGCGGCGTCTGTTTAGTGCAAAAAATAATCCCTATCTTCCTCACAACTTGCCAAGATAATGCAAAAAAAACAACAGTATAATACCAATAAGCTCCACAAACGCTTAAGACGGCAAGTAGGAACAGCAATTGCTGATTTCAACATGATCGAAGCCGGTGACCGGATTATGGTGTGTTTGTCCGGCGGTAAGGATAGTTATGCCTTGCTGGATATTCTGCGTAATTTACAAGCCCATGCTCCGTTAGAGTTTGAGCTGATAGCGGTTAATCTGGACCAAAAGCAGCCTGGTTTTCCTGAACAAGTGCTACCGGGCTATCTGACTGATATTGGTATGCCTTATCGTATCGTTGAACAAGATACCTACAGTGTCGTAAAACGTGTCATTGCAGAGGGAAAAACGACTTGTAGTCTTTGCTCGCGCTTGCGTCGCGGCGTGCTATATCGCGTTGCCAGTGAATTGGGCGCCACCAAGATAGCACTCGGCCATCATCGGGATGATATTCTTGAGACCTTGTTTCTTAATATGTTTTATGGCGGAAAACTTAAAGCCATGCCGCCCAAACTGGTCAGTGATGACGGAAAACACATCGTTATCCGACCATTGGCATACTGCAAAGAAAAAGATTTGGCTGCTTACGCTGAAGCAGAAAATTTTCCGATTATTCCCTGCAACCTGTGCGGATCGCAAAAAAACCTGCAGCGCCAAGCCATCAAAGAAATGATGCAACAATGGGATAAAAAATTTCCCGGTAGATTAGAAACAATGTTTCGCTCCATCCAAAATATTCAGCTATCGCATCTGGCAGATGCATCCCGGTATGATTTTTTCAACTTAAAAGCACGGGGGGAACCGGTAATCGACGGCGACACCGCATTTGATGAAGAAGTATTTGAACCCACCATTGAAGAAATGCTGATACCCGGCTCAGATGAAACGGGTGATAGTCGCCTAGCTTCAGGATAATCAGGGAAGATTTCTACGAGGTTCCGGCGGCACCCATTTGAATGTTGCTGCAACCAAGCCGGCAAACAGAACATAAACTACCGTGAACAAACCTTCAGGTACAGTATAAAACATAATTTTATGCAGCCATTGCTGTATAAAACTGCTGTTTGTTTCAATCTGACGCAGTGTATTTTCCCATAATGTTAACGGACAAACGACACCCAGCAAAGATTCAGCCACGACAAATAAAATGGCGGCAAGGTGTAAATAACGAAACCACGGATTTCTGACAAACGCCAGCTTAAGCCACGCACCCAACCAGATGACCGGCAAGCTGGCAACGACAAACAACACATAGAAAAAGTGGATAATTAGTACAAGATCAGCCAACAGCATATTTAACTTGATAAACTTATAGGGACGATTAACGATTAGTAATCGCCGGTTCCCGGAATTCGCATGTCATTCTTGATAAACTTTATACCACTGACACTGCGCGCAATCGCAATCGCTTTGTACATATCGTCGCGTGAATTGACCAGGCCGCTCAGTTCTACGACACCTTTTGTAGTTCTGACGTTGATATCGAAGGGTCTCAGCGAAGGCTCGTCAAGAATTGCTTCGTGAACTTTCGTGGTAATGACAATATCATCGTATTGTTCTCTGGCTCCCTCAAACTGAGGCGTTGATGCGCAGCTCGAGAAAAAGGCCATTTGAGTAATTAAGAAGAATGCGATGAAACGGCTATTCAATAGTGTCATGATTAAGCGCTCCCAAATGATTAACGGAAAAATTTCCCTCGTTACATTTGATTAAAGGCTCTTGCTTTAAGCTACCTTCAATACGTTATTGATCTGAAATTTACGGATTTATTGAATTCTCTGGTAAGTATTCGCAAAAATCAGAATGTAGTATTGCAAGGACAGAGTAGCTCATGTGTACTCAGGTGTACAAAGCATTCCATTCCTGGAAGTTATATTACATGATTATCGATGACTGAGACTAGCTCGATTCATGAGTTTGTTGACGTAAGAAATCTCTATGGTTGATCCCCAAAGATTCCTCACTGCGCTCAGAATGACAAAAGTGGGTTATTCAAAGGCTCCTTAAGCTGATGCCATCAACCAGCCCGCTTTGATGATGAGCATGCGGATTCTCTTTTAGCAACGGAATGACTAATTTCTCCAGTTTGTTCAAATGAACACGGCCCAAATAGGTTTCAACAATTTCACCGGAACGATTGATAACCACGGTATAGGGTAAAGCGGATTGCCGGTTACCCGCAGCTTCAGCCAACGCCCAAGTATGAAAACTGCCGACCAATACCGGATAATTGATACCAAATTCCTCACTATAAGCTTTCACCTTATCCGCTTGATCAATGGCGATTCCTACAAAGACCAGACCTTGATCGCGAAATTTTTCCTGGGTTGCAATAAATTCAGGAATTTCCTCGCGACAGGGCGTACACCACGTGGCCCAAAAATTCACCACAATCACATTCCCCAGCCATTGCGAAATGGCCTGATTTTCTCCCTGAATATCCGGCAAATTAGCAGTAAGAATTGCTTTTGCACCCTGCTGACTGGCTTCACTGGAAAGAGCGGGTTGCGAACCGCCGCCCATGAGCTGTGCCCGCAACATAAAACCTGTGGTTATTGCGAAAGCAGCCAAAGCTAAATAGATTAATAATTGTCTCAATTTTGCCATCTTGATTCCTTTAAATGAAGCAATGCGCGAGATGACTCGCTTTTCTGGTTGGTTTTCTTTTTAAATCAGCACCGCATTCAGCACGGTCAGAAAATCATTTTTGTTCAGAAAACCAATAACTTTGATATTCGGAATATCATTACCCTGACGATCAATAAACAAAATACCCGGTGGTCCAAACAATTTGAATCGTTTGAGTAGATCCGCATCATCCGGCGTACCATCCGTTACATCGATCTCGAGCAAAACAACATCTTTCAGGCGAGATTGCACCTTAGTATCGGAGAAGGTAAAGCGATCCATCTCTTTACATGAAACGCACCAATCCGCATGAAACCTGACCATAATATATTTATCTTTGGATTGCTGGATCCAGTCCTCCAGTTCAGTAATGGTTTTTACCCGCTGGAAAGGTAGCGTTGCATGATTGGAAGCCGCAGCTTCTCCCTTATTCATTGTACTCGCGCTTGTCATACTGATTTTTGAAAGCGGCTGCAAAACATCCCGGCCGCCCGACAAGATGCCAATCAATAAGGCGATGCCGACCAGCAGCGCAATGACACCGATACCTTTTAGAAATTTCTGCAAACCCGAAGCCCTTTCCGGCAATGGATCAATCGCATGCAGATAAATTGCCGAGATGATCAACAATGCGGCCCACAATGACATATGAACCACTTCGTTGATGACCGGAGAAATCAACCAAATAGCGACTGCCAGCAACAACACGCCAAAAAATTGCTTGATCGATTCCATCCATGCCCCGGCTCTCGGCAATAACGCACCCGCCGATGCGCCCAATAGCAGCAACGGAACGCCCATACCCAGCGCCATGACAAACAGCGCTGAACCGCCCAAGATCACATCCCGGGTTTGGCTGATATACAGCAAAGCACCCGCCAGTGGTGCTGCAACACACGGCCCGACTATCAATGCAGACAGCGCCCCCATGCCGAATACACCGGTTAAATGCCCGCCTTTCAGGTGCCCGGCTTCTTCAGACAATTTGGTTTGCAGTGAACCCGGCAATTGCAATTCATAAAAACCAAACATCGAAAACGACAACAAAACAAATATCACCGCAAACGTGCCCAACACCCAGGCATTTTGCAGCGCGGCAGACAACATCGCGCCCGACAATCCGGCAGCTACGCCAGCGATAGCATAAGTGATTGCCATACCCAGTACATAAGCCAGCGCCAGGATAAATCCATGACCTTTGGTCACATGCTTACCGCGATTGGCAATAATCCCCGATAAAATCGGGAACATCGGAAACACGCAGGGTGTAAACGCAAGCAGCAAACCGATGCCGAAAAATCCGGTTAAGATCAACCAGAAATCGCCGGTTTCAAACATCTGATCAATTTTGTACGCTTCGGTTTCGATGGCAGGTGCTCGGGACGGCATTTGAAACAACTGAGTCGTCGCATCGATTCCTGCTGCCGTCGCCTTGCCGCTTACCGCCTCAGCAACAGCGCCGATCGCCACTTTCACTGCCGGTAATGTCAGATCGATGGCTTTGTGAATGGGCGCATAACACACCCCGACCGGCTCATTGCAACCCTGGTAATTAGCTGCCAGTGTCAGCGGTTGTTCGCTCGCGGGATCTTCACGTTTTAGTGAGATGATGGCCTGAATCGGGCGGTAATAAACTTCTGTCTGACCAAAAGTCTGGTCTTCCTTCATTTTGCCGGGCGGTAAAGTTACTTTTTCAATCACTATGCCGGGCTGTTTCGGCTCAAATGTAATCTTATCGCGATACAGATAATAATCCTTTGCCGGGATCAAATTGGCGATCAGCGTATTGCCGTCGCGTACTTCCACCGTAATCTTGAACGCTTCATCAGGTGGCAAAAGTTCTTGCGGATTGCTTTGTCCCAGATTGATACCCAATCCCTGCAATTTTGAAAACAAGCTGAAGGAGCCGCTTTCCTGCGCAGAAATAGGCGTACTGGTCAGACATAGTAGGAGTAACAAAAATTGGAATAGTCGCATCGGTATTCAGTATTATTTAATCGAGTGGTTGTGTTTCATTGGCGATCCACTGCAAATAAGCAGGTAATCCGTTTAGGATAGGAACCATAATCACTTCCGGAAGTTCATAAGGATGCATCATCTTGATCAACTGTTCAACCTGGTCATAGTGCTGCCGCAGGGTTTTGATCAAGACAGGTATTTCATCCGCCGATTCCACTTTACCTTGCCAGTGATAAATCGAAGCACATGGACTCAACACATTGACACAAGCCGCCAAATGCTGATCGATCAACGCCTCGGCCAATGCAACCGCGCCCTTTTTATCGGGGAAATTGGTCATAACAAGGATTGGTTCTAGCACGGTGAAAAGGAACTTTTATTAACGGTGAATTACAAAAAAATCAATTTTACTCTGCTTATCGTATAAATTCACCGGTACTACACCGCACTTTGACATACTGGGCATACCTTGCCAACAGGCATATACTTCAAAAAAACAATTTACGATAGGATATGAACAGATGAAAGGATTATTCAATTTGGTAATAACGTTATCTATTATTACCCCGGTCACAATATTTTTTGGCTACATCATCATGGATGAAGGCGACCAATTTACCGCTGAGCACTATATGGTAACGGGGTTGAGCACAATTCCGCTTATTTTCGCGCTGCTGGTTAAATTCCTTATGACGGGAGCGGAAAAGGAATAGACGGTAAATTTTAAACATAACAACCAGTCTGCCCGCAGTATTCACTATACAGACTGGTGATCCAACGCGTGATCGCTACAATGCAGCCCTAATTATCTTTTAGCTTGAGATGATGCGTCTTTACAAGGCTCAGACAACTCTGCCTGATGTTCTTTGAGGCATTTCATAATTGCGCCACCACCTGGCTTGACATCTTGGCAGAATTTTTCCATATCCGCTTTACAGGCATCCTGCATGGTTTTGGTATTTTCTTTCATTGCAGACTCCCTGTCTTTACACTCTGCTGAGAGCTCAGCATCATGCTCCTTCAGGCATTTCATAATAGCGCCGCCACCCGGTTTGACATCTTTACAAAATTTCTCGATGTCCGCTTTGCAAGCTGTGGAACCGTGACCTCTTTGCCCCATCTGTTCCGCTTGAGCGGAAAAAGACAGCAAGGCAGTCATCATGAAAACGCCAAAAAATCCCCATAAATAGTTTCGCATTGATTAATCCCTTTTAAAAAGCGCCCTTTTATGAATATACGTAAAGCAGGATGTTTAGTCAAACGCGCTGCTAAACACTCAAAAACTGTCTATTTCTGTTCAAAGTAACCATAAAATCCAGGAATTAACGGCATTTTTCATCGAATGAACGGAATAATTGAAAGTTGGTCATATTGACAGTCAGTGCTATAATGCTGCCCCCACCGCAACAACTAACAGCTTATTTTTGAGGAATTATTTATGTCTCGCCCTATCCGCAATATCGCCATCATCGCGCACGTTGACCATGGCAAAACGACAATGGTCGACAAACTTTTACACCAAGCCGGCACCTTTGCCGCACACCAACAGATTTCCGAGCGCGTAATGGATTCCAACGATATTGAGCGTGAACGCGGCATTACCATTTTGGCCAAGAATTGCGCCATAGATTTTGAAGGCATTCATATCAATATCGTCGATACCCCCGGCCATGCCGATTTTGGTGGCGAGGTAGAGCGTGTTTTGTCGATGGTGGATGGTGTATTGCTGTTGGTCGATGCAGTCGAGGGTCCGATGCCGCAAACCCGTTTTGTTACCAAAAAAGCCCTCGCATTGGGACTACGTCCCATCGTCGTGATTAACAAGATAGACCGACCCGGCGCCCGTGCCGACTGGGTCGTCGATCAAACATTTGATTTGTTCGACAAACTCGGCGCCACTGATGAGCAACTTGATTTTCCCGTCGTCTATGCTTCTGCATTAAATGGCTTTGCCTCATTGGAACTGAATAAACCCAGCACGGACATGCGCCCGTTGTTTGAAACCATCATCAAACATGTCCCTGCCCCGGAAGGCAATCCGGAAGAACCCTTACAACTGCAAATCAGTGCCTTGGATTACTCCAGTTTTGTCGGCCGCATTGGCATTGGGCGTATTCGTCGCGGCAAACTCAGACCCGGCCAGGAAGTGATGATATTACTGGGTGACAAGCCGCCTAAAAAAGCAAAAGTCAATCAGGTTCTCGGTTTCCAGGGTCTGGAACGAATACAAATGAAAGAAGCCTTAGCGGGCGATATTGTATTAATCAATGGCGTAGACGAGCTGAGCATCGGTACCACGCTGGCCGATATCGACAATCCCGAAGCATTACCTATCCATATGGTGGATGAGCCGACACTCACCATGACTTTTCAGGTCAATACCTCGCCTTTTGCCGGGCAGGAAGGCAAATTCGTCACCAGCCGTCAGTTGCGCGAACGCCTGGAAAAAGAATTGCTCATCAATGTTGCAATGCGGCTGGAAGAAACCAATGAAACCGATTCATTCCTGATCTCCGGACGCGGTGAACTGCATCTCACCATTTTGCTGGAAAATATGCGCCGCGAAGGCTACGAACTGGCCGTCTCCCGCCCGCATGTCGTGATCCGTGAAATCGACGGAGTTAAATGTGAACCGTTCGAAATGCTCACGGTCGACGTGGAAGAAGCCAATCAGGGCGCGGTGATGGAAGCCTTGGGCGCGCGCCGCGGCGATTTGCAGGATATGGTATCGGATGCCAAAGGGCGTGTGCGGCTGGATTATCGCATTCCTGCGCGTGGCTTGATCGGTTTTCAATCCGAATTCATGACCATGACGCGCGGCACCGGCTTGATGAGCCATGTATTTGACGAATTCGCGCCGATGCGCCCGGAAATTCCACCACGCAGAAACGGCGTGTTGATTTCCGCCGAACAGGGTGAAGCCGTCGCGTATGCCTTGTGGAAACTGCAAGACCGCGGCCGCATGTTCGTCAGCCCTGGCGATCGCCTGTATGAAGGCATGGTAATTGGCGTGCACACCCGTGATAATGATCTGGTAGTCAATCCGATCAAAGGCAAGCAATTAACCAATATCCGCGCCTCCGGAACCGATGAAGCGGTGACGTTAATCCCGCCAATTCAGCTCACGTTGGAATCCGCAATTGAATTTATCGCCGATGACGAACTGGTGGAAATTACACCGAAAACGATCCGGATTCGTAAGCGTTTCCTGCTGGAACACGAACGCAAACGCGCTTCGCGCGCAGCAGCTTAAGGAAACTCTGAATACTTGCATTTGTCATTCCGAACGCAGTGAGGAATCTTTAATAATCAATGCAATAGATTTCTCGCTCTGACTCGAAATGACACTTGTTCAGGGCTTCCTTAGTATCAGCTATAAGATATTGATTGCGCCAGCATGAGCCAATACCGGCGCAGCAATAAAGACTTACGGTTTCGCTGATTGGACGGTATCCGCCTTGGCTTTACTATTTTTCAGCAAATTGGGCGGCGGACCGATCGGTTCGAAGTCCTTCAGCAACGGTACATCGTCCTTGTTGACCCAGCGGATATCCATATCGTAAGTGCCATGCGGCCCCCAACTGCCGGTGAATTTCTTGCCATCCGGGGTAAACGTCCAGCACATATCCTCCCCGCCGGTATTGACCGCATCACCGAGATTCAGCGGCTCCTGCCATTCGCCCTCGGCATTTTGATGCGAAATCCACTCATCATGCCCGCCGCGAGAACCCAAATCAGTCCGCGTGCTGGTGATGATCAGGCCCTTGCCGTCCTTGGATAACCCGGTCCAGTGCATATGGTCGCGCTGCGGTGAATTGATCTTCAGCCCCAGGCTCTCCGGCTTCTGCCACACGCCATCCTTCTTCTCAACCTTCCAGATATCGCTGTCCTGCGTCACGCCCGGCTGGTGATAGCTAAAATAAATCAGGCTGTCGGAAGCAATGATCGGACAATGCTCCTCACCAGTCGAGGTATTGATATTCGGCAGCTCAGGCACGTCGTTCCAGTTCCGGGCCGATTGCCAGACGCCATCGACTTTCTGCACCACGTACAGATCGCCGGACAACATATTCCCCGCTTCGTAGCGGGTGAAATAAATCACATTGCCATCACCGGAAAAGCTCGGCTCCAGCTCCCAAGCCGAAGTATTGATGTTCGGCCCCGCCTTGGGGTCGATGCCCGGCCCCAGATGGATCGGTTCTTGCCATTCACCATTGACTTGATGCGACATCCAGATATCGAAACTGTAAGTATCGCCGGGCGACTGAATACTACCTTCACGGGTCGACACAAAAATCGCCGTCTTGCCGTCAGCGTTGTAAGTAATCTCCATCTCCGATCCGGATGAATTGATTTTCCCACCGAGACTGTTCGACACCCTTGGATGCTCCGTAGCCGCTCCGCTGCCAGAACCGTGCATACCGGGCATGGCATAGGAAACACCCTGCGCCAGAATGAACGTCAGCGATACGGAACAGAGTTTTGGAATAAAAGGATTCTTTTTCACTGATTGATCTCCGATTTTGGGTAACTATGGCTTTTTATAAGAATAGGCTGGTGTGCCTGGTATTGCAATACGATTTATTGCCAGAAGTGTGGAAGCTTGTCGCTAGCAACGAGGAATTAAACCCGAATAAATTAAGTATAAAACCCTGAATTACTAAAACGCTATGTCCACACAAAAGCTAAAGGCTTAGTTGCTTAGCCAGAAAGCTGGCATAATGCAGTATATTTTCAAATGAACTCTGGTTCAGCGATGGCAAGTTCAGAACAAATTAAAGCATTATTAAAATCGCATGTTAGCGGTGATGATAGTCATTTTTACTCTGTGGCGATGCAGATAGCCGCTCACGAAGCTAAGCTTGGCCATGGTAAGCTCGCTTTAGAGTTACGCGATTTAATTGATACTGCTAAATCAAAAGCAAATAAAAATGATGCTTCCAAGAAATTAGTATCCTTAAATAAACCTCAAGGTGAGCTAGCCAACCTGCTTGCTGTTTCATTCCCGCATTCAAGATTATCCGATATGGTTCTCGATAAGACTGTCGAAGATAGTCTTCATAGGATTATAAAGGAACAACGTTTTTTCGGAAAAATAAGGGGGTACGGCTTGTCACCTCGCCGCAAATTGCTTTTAGTCGGCCCGCCAGGCACGGGCAAAACAATGACAGCATCTGCATTGGCCGGCGAACTTGGTATCCCCTTATTTTCTGTAAGACTTGATTCACTCATCACAAAATTCATGGGTGAAACTGCTGCCAAGCTTCGTCAAATATTCGATGCCGTAGCTAATGTTAGAGGTATTTACTTTTTTGATGAATTTGATGCAATTGGTTCACAGCGTGGGCAAGCCAATGATGTAGGTGAAATTCGCAGAGTCTTGAATAGCTTTTTGCAAATGCTTGAGCATGACAACTCCAATAGTGTAATTATTGCGGCAACCAATCACCCAGAGGCCTTAGATTACGCTTTATTTCGTCGCTTTGATGACATGATTCAATACGGTTTGCCAAACGAAGAGCAAGTAACTTCAATCCTCAAATCAAGACTTGCTGGATTCAAGCCTAAACGATTGGCGTGGAAAAAAGTAGCCGTCACTGCGATTGGAATGAGTTATGCCGAAATTTCCAAAGCCATTGATGAGTCATTAAAAGACGCAATTATTCATGACAAAACTTCAGTCGAAGAAATTGGCCTGCTACGAATGTTGGAAGAACGAAAACTTATAAGCGGTAAGCTCATTAATAAAAATAATGGCGAGCTTGAAAATAATGGCAAATCAGCCTCAAGATAAACGACCTCATTTAATCCTTTCTCAAACGTCAGAACCAAAAGATTTCACTGCTCATAATACTGGTGGTGGTTCTAATGCTGTTATTCCTGATTTACCCCGCAATCAACATGGCACTTCACTTTTAGCTCAGCTAGAGTTAATAAAACCTATTGCTCAGCAAGCTATGGGATTGCAACAAGCGCTGGGGTTTGAAAGTGGGTTAGGTCTTCAAATCCAATTCGAAAGCCAACCTGACATCGAATTGGCCTTCGAAAGTCTTGGCAACGATACGAAACATATTGAATTACTTAGCATCAAAAAAGATGGCGATACTACGATTGCAAATGTTTTTGTACCTGATGGCAAGTTAGCGCACTTTGAGAATTACATCACTGAGTACCTTGCAGAGAAAAAGAATAAAAATGACGATCCTATTGACCATAAAAATCTTTTAAACACCATCAGTGCAATAAGATCTGCGGAACTTCGCGCCTTATGGACTGATGATATTGATGTTTTACCCCAAAATAATGAAGAATCATTTTGGTGGGAGGTATGGCTTACAAACCGAGGTCATCGGGAAGCAGTAGTTGCAGATTTCAGAAAACTAGCTAGTGCCGCTGGTTGCACCGTAAGTGACGCTAGAGTTGATTTTCCTGAGCGAACTGTTGTGTTGATGTATGGATCAGAGCAACAACTATCTCAATCTGTAAGGACGCTAAATTGCGTTGCCGAACTCAGACGAGCATGTTAGCAACAAATAGAAATGTCCGGTTTAGTAGCAAATAGATTGTCCGCTTTTAATTAAAACGCAGTGAACCCGTATTGCGGTTCATTGCGAAGCTGAGGCGGCGGATTTACGCACCAACTTTTCA
>NZ_JAKFWH010000088.1 GCF_021731985.1 Nitrosomonas sp. | reverse complement strand
AAAATTTAAAACCTATTTAAGCAAGTCAGGAAAGAAAATTGAATGCTTCGCTATAATAGCAATCTTTTGGTAGTAAAATATTAGTATCCATTTGCACGTTATGCGTACAAAATTGCGAATTGTACAAGATTGAATTATTTAATTAATCAAAAAGAGAGCCTCTTTAATGAAATTCACACACCCGTTAAGAAAGAATTCCTGGATACCCGTATTATCCACCCTATTTATTGTTGGTCTAACAGCCTGTGGCAGCGGCGATGAAAAATCAGCCGCGTCGTCATCTTCATCATCAGCGACGACGGCTAATAGAACCATGCCTACCGGCCCAGCAACCGGTATTTTGGTTGACTCCCCTGTTTCCGGCGTATCCTATGCCGCATCTTCCGGAAAATCGGGCTTAACCAATGATAAAGGCATTTTTAATTTTAATCACGGTGACAAAATCGAATTTAAACTGGGTGGTTTGACATTGGGTAATATTCCGGGTTCACAAATAGTGACGCCGATCGAATTGGCCAACGGCAGTGATAATAAGTTACAGAATCTGCTGGTTCTGTTGCAATCTCTCGATTCCGATAGCGATCTTTCAAACGGCATCGCCATTTCGAGCGAAGCAGCCGCTGCTATCAAGTCATCGATCAACCTGGAAAGCGATCCGGAAACATTTGCCGATTCGGCCAATTTAAAGAGCATTATGGAAGCCAGCGGCATTGAAGGTAATGTCAGAACAGCCGAAGAAGCCCGCACGCATTTCCTCTCACAAGGCACTGCTCTTCTCAGCGCCCAGATCTGGGTTAGCTATGACAATACAACGGCCAGTGTTCTGCGTATCGCTGCCGACAGCAGCGGAGAATATCTACAGGGTGATGCCAGACCGGATGATTCCTGTGATGAAAACCGTGTTTGTGGCGGCCGTACCATTTTCCAATCCGGTGTCGAATATGGCGTTGCTGTTGCAGAAGAATTTGATACCCGAGGATTCAAACTGACTGGAAAACCATCCGTTGACACCAATCTGAAGGCTGGATTTTCCAATCCTGGTCCAACCCGTCGGGTTCGCACCGATGGCTTTGAGTTGATCAATTCCGACATCGTCATTGTGCAAAGAGCACGCGCAGAAAGCAGTGTATTTGGCGAACTGTTCCATATCGCCAAACCGATTCAGATAAGCGATGAAAATGAAGTGGTAGAAAAAGAAGTCAAAGAAACACGCTACGCAAAAATTGATAATGACGCGTCCGGTATCATCGGCGCTTGGGCCTATGATGCTCATGCCATCGAAACACAAACTTTAGTTTTCTTTCCAAACGGCAAATTCCTGATGATTGACCCGACCGGCGCTACGCAGCGGGCAGAACAAGCAAAATGCGGGAAACCCGGTATCGAGTTTGCTTCCTACGCGTATAACAAAGGCGCCAGCAAGCTAAACTTATCCAGTTTCACGTATAACACCAATGGGTGTGCCGGTTTTTCTGATCTGGACAACAATACAGCAATCGGTCTTTCGATCAATTCCGATGGAAATACCGCCAAACTCGATAAGCCAGGTGAAGAATCGGTAACGGTTTATCGGGTTTCCCGCTAACACGGTTACTAACAGACCGTTGAAAAACTCACCGGAATTGCACGGATTGCCGGTGAGTGAATTGTTTTTAAGGTAGCAAAAAGCTTTAATCGCTCCGGATCAACCTGCCTTAACATCGCTTATGCCTATCATTCGTGTCGCACTTAACGTTCCAGTCGACACATTGTTTGATTATCAATCAAATGACGCAACCCAACACGATATCGGCTTGCGTGCCTGCGTACCTTTCGGAAAAAAACGGATAACCGGTGTCATCATCGCAGTCGGTTCTGAAACGCAGATACCGGCTGATAGACTTAAATCAGCGCATTGTATTTTCAGGGAGGTCAAACCCTTACCGGCTGCATTGCTAGATTTATTTAATTTTTGCAGCCACTATTATCATCACCCGCTTGGCATGGTTGTCATGAACGGCTTGCCCGTCAAGCTACGTAGCAACAAACCGGTAAAACTGAAAGAATCTTCGAACAATCTTCAATTCAGCCTTACCGAAGCTGGAAAACAAATTGATTTATCCAGTATCCCAGCACGTCAGCGCATAGCCCGCCGCTTACTTACCGAATTCCATCACACGACAACGCTAACCAGTCACCAAGCAAAACAAATCTCGCCACGCGCCAGCAAGTTGTTACAGGAATGGATACCACTGAAATGGGTGTCGGCAATACCCATTCCTACACTTGCGGTGAAAAAGGCTGCAGCAATCCCACTGTTGACCGCCGAGCAGGAAATTGCTGTTAACGCCATTACAACCGACATCCAGCAATTCAATACCTGGTTGCTGCACGGCGTTACCGGCAGCGGCAAGACCGAGGTTTATCTCAGAGTCATTGCACACGTGCTTGCTCACGGTAAGCAGGCGCTGATACTCATTCCCGAAATCAGCTTAACGCCACAACTGGAAGCCGTCTTTCGCGCACGTTTCCCCGCTATCCATTTGGTCAGTTTGCACAGCGGACTCAACGATACGGAACGGCTAACCGGTTGGTTACAGGCGCAACGCGGTGAAGCTAAAATTATACTGGGCACGCGCCTGGCTGTTTTCACCCCATTACCCGATTTGGGATTGGTCATCGTCGATGAAGAGCAAGACAGTTCTTTCAAGCAACAAGATGGATTGCGTTATTCCGCACGTGATTTGGCAATTTTTCGTGCCAGAGAAAATAATATTCCGGTGGTATTGGGGTCAGCCACCCCTTCATTGGAAAGTTATTACAATGCACTCAATGGCCGCTATCGCAGCGTTCGCCTGCTATCCCGCGCCATCAAAAACGCTGCACTTCCCCTGATTCAATGCATTGACACGCGCACCAACAAGATTCAGGAGGGCTTATCCGATCCGCTCATCAAAGCGTTGGACAAGTGTCTGGCAGAAAAGCATCAGAGTCTCGTTTTTATCAACCGGCGCGGCTATGCACCGGTACTTCTGTGTAAAGCCTGTGCCTGGACGGCCATTTGCCAACGTTGTTCCAGCCGTCTGGTTGTTCACTTACGCGATAAAAAACTATGCTGTCACCATTGCGGTCACCAGGAAAATTTTCCACGCGCTTGTCCGCACTGTGGCAATCAGGATATTGCGCCTTTTGGCCAAGGCACGCAGCGCGTAGAAGAAACTTTGACAGCGCATTTCCCAACCGCACGGATTTTACGCATCGACCGGGACAGCATACGCCGTAAAAATGCCTGGCAAGACATTCTGCATGCGATCCATTCGCAAGAAGTGGATATTCTGGTCGGCACACAACTACTCGCCAAAGGGCATGATTTCCCGAACCTGTCACTGGTCGGTATCCTGAACGCCGATACTTCGCTGTACAGTACCGACTTTCGTGCCAGTGAGCGCTTGTTTGCACAACTGATGCAAGTCGCCGGCCGTGCAGGACGTGCGAATGTCGCCGGTCACGTACTCATTCAGACCGAATTTCCTGATCATCCCCTGTACCATGCCTTGCAGAAACACGATTATGATGCACTGGCAAAAACCCTGCTGGCGGAAAGAAAAACAGCCGGATTCCCACCTTTTGTCTATCAAGCCTTATTGCGCGCTGAAGCCCATAACATTGCGATCGTGCTGGATTTCCTTAAGCAAGCTGCCAATCTTGCCAATCCGCCCCGTTCCGTTGAACTATTTGATCCGGTACCCGCGCAAATGCTGCGTTTAAAAGGTTTGGAACGCGCGCACTTACTGATACAATCATCCTCACGCAGGCAATTACAAGCGTTTATGGCCGAATGGTATACGCGAATTAATACATTGCCCGCTCATAAAGTGCGCTGGATACTGGATATAGATCCACTTGAATTTTGATTTAGATCAGTATTTGCTCTTCGTAATCAGCTCAATATGATCATTTAGACGAGAACTACAATAAGGAGCCAGCCAATGATCGAGAAACATGATTTACATCATGAATTTCCAGAATATTATGACCGCATCCATGAATTAAAGATCAATAACAGTCATTTCGCACACCTATTTGAGGAATATCATGTCATCAATCGAGAAATTCTCAGAATTGAAGAAGGCGTCGAAAATACAACGGATGAATATCTGGAAGAACTGAAAAAGAAACGCCTATTATTAAAAGATAAGCTTTATGGAATAATCACCAATACATAGTAATGTGTGACAATATCACCTCCCTGCTATCAACAGCGGGGATTTTGATAATTACTAGCAAATGATCTTCACAGCTTATTGTGCTAATAACTTATCCAATTGATTGGCAAATGATTTGCGATCATTTTGATTTAAAGCAGACAAACCGCCGGTATCAACGCCGCTGGAACGTAAGGCTTCCATAAAATCCCGCATGCTTAATCGTGCCCCTATATTTTCCTGGGTATAAAGCTCACCACAAGGACTCAGCACAAAACCTTTTTTTTGATGACTTCGGCTGCCAGCTGAATATCACTGGTAATCACCAGATCGCCTTTTACCAGCCTTTTTACAATTTCGTTATCCGCCACATCAAGTCCGGATTCCACCTGATGCATTCGAATAAATTGTGATGGCGGGATATATACCGGATGATTCGCGACCAATACCAGATGCCGTTTGGTTCTCTCGGCAACCCTAAACAGGATTTCTTTGATTACGCCGGGACAAGCATCCGCATCAATCAAAATTTTCATCGTTTATCGTTTGGGATAAATGGGTGGTAATTAAAGAATCTTGCTGTCATCCTTGAGCACCTGTGGCATAGCGGCCTTTAAGTAATAGAACATAGACCACAGGGTTAAAACGGCGGCAATATAAATAAGCCATGTGCCTATTTCTTGCGAATCAAAGTTCTCACCGATGCGCTCATGATAAAGTAGCAAAGGGATCGCGGCCATTTGTGAAGTCGTCTTGATTTTACCGAGGAAAGATACTGCAACGCTTCTGGATTGACCGATTTGTGCCATCCACTCGCGTAACGCCGAAACGGTAATCTCGCGCCCGATGATAATTAAGGCAATCGGTGCATCCAGCCGCCCAAGATAAACCAATACAATCAATGCGGCCGAAACCATCAGTTTGTCAGCTACCGGATCAAGAAAAGCCCCAAACTCAGAGGCTTGATTTAAAACACGCGCCAAATAACCGTCAAGCCAGTCCGTGATGGCTGCACCGGCAAAAATCAGAGCAGCCACCAGATTCTGATTGTCTGGCGATAACCAGGAATGCGGCAAATAAAAAATACCGACAAATAATGGGATAGCGAGTATCCGTAGCCATGTGAGCAGATTAGGTAAATTGTAAGGCATGTTCGTTAGCTGAAACTGTTTGATTAAATGGATAGCAATCTGGACTGGTAGCAGGGATTAAGAATTAATGTATTTCTTTATATATTTTTTCTGCCAGCGTCCGGCTAATTCCCTCTGTTTGTTGTAATTCTTCAATACTCGCGGTTAAAACTCCTTTCAACCCGCCAAACCGGCCTAACAAGCGTTGCCTGCGTTTAGCGCCAACACCGCTGATATTCTCCAGGCTGGAACTGGTTCTGGCTTTTCCGCGTCTGCCACGATGGCCCTGGATCGCAAATCGATGGGCTTCATCACGAATCTGCTGAATCAGATGTAACGCCGCATGCTCACTGGGTAATTGTAACGGCTTTTCCAGTGCGGGAGAAATCAATTGCTCTAAACCGGGTTTACGTTCTTCCCCTTTGGCCACGCCTAATAGATTGGCGCCAGAAATACCGAGTTCTTGCAAGGCTTCTTGCGCTGCCGTGACTTGCCCTTTTCCACCATCGATCAGAATCAGATCAGGCAACTGCTCCTCTCCGCTAACAACCTTCTGATAGCGCCGGGAAAGCGCCTCGCGCATGGCTGCATAATCATCACCGGGAGTAATCCCATCGATGTTATAACGGCGATATTCATTATTGCGCATAGAAAAATTATCATACACAACACAAGATGCAACGGTAGCTTCGCCCAGGGTATGACTGATATCGAAACATTCAATCCGGTTCAAGCCGGGCATTTGCAATTCCTGCTGTAGTGCCAATAAACGCTTCTCCTGGCTGGCGTGCCGACTCATCATTTGTTTCAGCGCCAGATGCGCATTCTCGGTCGCCATATCGAGCCATACGCGTTTTTCCCCGGTCGGATTCAAGTTAATCGTAATTTTATGCCCGCATTGCTCAGTTAATAAATCCTGTATTGCTTCGCGCTCAATTTTTTCGCTCAGAATAATCAGAGGTGGTGCGCTTCTGTTCAAATAATGCTGCGCCAGGAATGCTTCAACAACAGCGGCTGGCGTGCAATCATCCGCATTTTGCGGAAAAAAACTCTTGTCCCCCAGGTGCCGCCCTCCCCTGATCATCGCCAAGTTGACGCATACTTTTCCTGAGCCATCGTTCATCAGTACACAAGCAACGACATCGGCATCGAGCGCTTTCCCGCTGTCGACAAACTGTTTTTCCCGGATTTTGCGTAAAGCTTGAATCTGATCTCGCAATGCAGCTGCCTGCTCATACTCCATGCGGTCTGCAGCCAGCTGCATCTTGGCTGAAATGACTTCCATTACTTCAGTTTGCTTGCCTTGTAAAAACAACTCGGCATTTTTAACGTCATTTTGATACGCCAGCTGAGAAATCTGGCCGATACACGGGCCGCTGCATCGCTTGATCTGAAACAGCAAGCATGGTCTTGTCCGGTTACTGAAAACGCTGTCCTCGCAGGTGCGCAAGCGGAATATTTTTTGTAATAACTGTATGCTTTCCCGGACTATGCCGGCATTCGGATAGGGTCCAAAATATTGATGCGTTTTGTCCAGCGCGCCGCGATAAAACCCTAACCGGGGAAAATTGTGACCGCTCAAAATTACATAAGGATAGGATTTATCATCCCGGAATATGATGTTATAGCGCGGCTTCAGGCTCTTGATTAAGTTATTTTCAAGTAACAGCGCTTCGGCCTCGGAGCGAGTGACCGTTGTTTCAATACCGGCCACTTGCGAAACCATGAGCTGGGTTCTGGGCCCCAGATTAGTCTTTTGGAAGTAAGAAGAAACGCGTTTCTTAAGACTAATCGCCTTTCCGACATAAATCACTTCGCCTTTGGCATTTATCATGCGATAAACGCCGGGCTGAAGCGGTAAATTTACACAGAAATCCTTTGCATCAAAATCGGTGTTCGACAAACTGTTTAGTCCTGACTACCGAGTAGTTTTCCTGCAATTGCCCAATTCTCATCAGGAATTTCATCAAAACTGATATACGTATAGGATTTCGGTTTCTTGGCGATGCGTTCCAATGTATCGGTCAGCTCTGCAGCAATTTGCTTTTTCTGTTCACGTGTTAATGTTCCGGCAACGCGGATATTGACATACGGCATATAAAACTTCTCCTTTGGTTATTAGTGATATTCTTAGCGATTCATGTCAGTAACAATTTTTTCAAATACTTGTTCAAACATTGCCGCTGTGAGACGTTTGGTTTGTGTATTGTAGCGGCTGCAATGATAACTGTCATAGAGTTTCACGCCATTCACAAGCGGCAAATGATGGACGGCGCCATGACCGAATGGATAATCTTTTAATTTAAGCCGCGCGCTCATTAATGCCGCTTGATGCGCGACTGTCCCGAGTGCAAGTAATGCCATGCCGTCTTTTTGAACAAATTCGTTGATTTCTGCTGTCAGATATTGGTTACATTGCTTAATTTCCTGAGGAACAGGCTTATTTTCCGGCGGCAGACACTTAACCGCATTGGTGATGCGGCATCCAAGCAGTTGCAGCCCGTCATCCGCAGAAACGGATTCGGGCCGAGTGGCAAAACCAAATTTATGCAATGTCTGGTACAGTAGAATTCCCGCGAAATCACCGGTAAACGGCCGTCCTGTCCGGTTGGCGCCGTGCATGCCGGGCGCCAGACCAATGATCAACAGTTTCGGATACCTATCCCCAAAAGCACTAACGGGTCGTGCATGATAATCCGGGTGCTTGGTTTTTACAGATTGCAAGAAATCCGATAAGCGTGTGCATTGCGTACAATCAAAAAAATCCAAAGTACTGCAGTGCTGTGTTAAAGAATCGTTCGTCATGAGTGAGAATCAAAGTAATTGGTGATATTGCAAGGTTCAAACAGTCCAACAGGGAGTTTTTGTTAAACTTCTTTTGATAAAGGTACACTGATTAACTATAAAAGTATAAAAGGATGCTATTTAGACTGAAGCCGCAGCCGGTTTTAGATCGAGTCACTATGTCAAGCACTCCATCAAAAATTGATTATTGTTATATTCGACTCTGGTCAACAATCCTGCTGCTCATCGCAATCATACCCGGTATAACTCCGGCGCAAGAATCATTCAATGTCACAAGAAACTCAACAACCGTGATATTGTCGGCACCGGACACTATTAAAGAATTTCTTGTAAAGTATTTTAAACTCCCAGCAGAGCCATTTGCTGACAGTACTGCTGAAAAAACTTTCCTGTATCGCGCGCAAAAAGAAATTCGCAGCTTACTGGCAACAGAAGGTTATTTCTCACCCGTAATTTCATTGTCGCACCAGACTCAAGGGGAAGTTACAAAACCCGAAATCCGGGTAGATCCCGGCGTATTAACGCGCATTGGTGAAGTTTCCATCGTGTTTCGCGGTGAAATCATACAAGAAGACGCCAAATACCAGAAGCGCATTGAACAACTTCGTGCCACATGGCCTTTGAAAACAGACTCACCCTTCCGTTCTTCCGAGTGGGAACAAGCAAAAGCGACTTTATTATCGGACATCACACAAGAAGATTTTGCGGCAGCAAATATTGTTACCAGCCAGGCAACGATTGATCCTGAACATGCACGCGCTGATCTTTCCATAATCATTGATTCCGGACCCGTTTTTTATTTGGGTGCGATACAAATAACCGGATTAGAACGTTATGACCAGACTTTGATCACGAATCTCGCGCCATTTAAAACCGGCGACCCTTATCGACGCGATTTACTACATCTTTTTCAGATTGCGCTCCAGAAGGCACCGCAGTTTAACACGGTCTCCGTCAATATTTCTCCCGACACGTCCCAACACAAATCCATTCCTGTTCAAGTCGTTTTGACGGAAGCACAATCGCAGCGTTTTGCATTCGGTGGCGGTTACAGCTCGAACAACGGGGCACGGGGTGAGATCAATTATCGTAATCATAATTTCCTGAATCGCGCCTGGAATTTGACGAGCATGCTACGTCTGGAGCAAAAACGCCAAACCTTTTTTGCTGGCATTGATACACTTCCGGATCAGAATAATATCAATTATTCACTGATCACCAGTTTGCAGATGACTGATATTCAGAATTTGAAGACGAATGAACAAAAAATTGGTATGACGCGCAATTATCAGACGCCTGAAATTCAAATGCAGTTTGGATTGAATTGGCAACGAGAAAATAAACAGCCTGCAGGCGCAATCAACCAAATCAATGAAGCATTAACGCTGGATTGGCGCTGGCGGCGTCAGGTTGTCGATGATCCTCTTAATATCCGGCGTGGTAATGTGACCGAGGTTCGTATCGGAGGAGGCAGTCAGCAACTCCTATCAACTCAGGATTTTGTTCGCACCTATGCGCGCCATCAAATCTGGTGGCCGGTTGGCTCTCAGGATGTCATTTTTCTGCGAGCAGAAATTGGTTACACGCTGGCTTCATCACGTTTTGGAATTCCTCAGGAATATCTGTTCCGTGCGGGTGGTATTCAATCGGTTCGCGGCTATGACTTTAAAAGCATCGGGGTGCAGGAAGGCAATGCAATTGTTGGCGGCCGCACCATGGCTACGGGCACCATCGAATACACGCGTTGGATAACTCACCAATGGGGGGCCGCTGCTTTTGCGGACATCGGTAGCGCTGCAGACAGCTGGCAAAAAATGCATCCGTTTATAGGCTATGGTGGGGGTATCCGCTGGCGCAGTCCTGCAGGACCTATCGCGCTCGATTTGGCCCGGGCGCATGAAACCGGTACGTTACGCTTCCATTTTTCCATGGCGGTTGCATTCTAAACTCTGATCACGATGACCAATCAAACCGATAGCAATCAGAATCCCAAGCGGATCAATCAGCGCTCTACACGGCTGATCGGTTTGCTCGTTGTATTGCTGGTATCCGTCTTGATTGCCGGGTATTGGTTATTGAACAGCCAATCCGGGTTGCAAGGCACTCTCTCGACAATCAATCGATTGAGTTCCGGGGCAATTCAATTTGAAGGAATTCAGGGAACACTGCGAAACATTCAAATTAATAGCATTCATTTTGCCAATGAGGAATTTCAGTTAACACTGCACAATACCCGTGTGACCTGGAGTCCCGATGATTTGCTTCAGAAGCAGATAAAAATCGATCTGTTATCTGTTGGAATGATGGATATCCGTATACACCCTTCACCCACTGCAGAGCCACAACCTACTTTACCCGAAAACTTATCTCTACCATTCGCTCTGTCAATTCATCAGATTAAAGTAGATTCAATACATTTAATCTCAACAACCCATGAAAATTCTGATTTGATTATTTCTGATCTTACGCTATCGCTGGACAGTAATGGTCATTACCATCGGCTCAATAATCTGGATTTTCGCACACCCTGGGGTGTGTTTAGCGCTCTGGCAGAACTCAACGGAAACTCACCGTTTGATTTATCTGCGCAAATCGATCTGTCTGATGCTCATCAATGGGGCGATGCGCAAGCTGTCATCGCCGGGAATCTGGAGCAAATGAATATTCAGATTCATGCCAAGCAATCGCTTACAAAAAGAGAGTTGACTCTACAACTACAACCATTTTCAGCCAATCCAATAACGCAGCTTCATGCGGTTCTAGAAAAGCTTAATCCGGCTAGTTTTGTTTCTGATGCACCCCATGCCAGCCTTTCCGTCGTTGCAAATTTGACCCGGAATGAATCCGGGCAACTGGAAGGCAAGATTCTGCTTGAGAATCATGCTGCGGCCACATTGAATGACGGCGGCCTACCCTTTTCCGCAATCAGCGCGCAGGCACGTATCACTGCAGAAGCTCTGCAGTTACAGGATATCCATGCGCAAATTACGCCCGGCGAAATTGTAAGCGGGGATCTTATCTGGCATTTAGAAGAAGCATCCGGATCAGCCAATCTGCTTGTCAGAAAATTAAATCCGCAGCATATTGATAGCCGCATCCGCGCAGCCCAAGTTTCTGGGAAAATTAGCTTGGAAGGTAATGCGCAGAAACAATCGGCGCGCGTCAATCTTAAGGATAGTTCAATCAGTTTAAATGCAGCAATCACACGAAATGACGAGCGTGTTACGCTCGAACAATTTCAACTGCAGCGCAGCAAATCACAATTAACCGGGCAAGGAAAACTCAATCTCGGCGAGGAACAATCATTTGAACTGTCAGGGAATCTGGAAAATTTTAATATTTCTGATTTTATCCAGGCACCGGATTCCAATCTGAATGCAGCGATCCAGCTATCCGGTCAATTGTCTCCGAAAATCTCCGGATTATTGAAATACACAATTCAAAAAAGCCGCTTGGTGAAGTTCCCGGTAACAGGAGCCGGTCAGATTGCATTCAACGGATTCGACCAGTTTAAGGGTAAAGCAGAATTAAATATCGGCTCCAATCATTTCCTGGCGCAAGGCGGCACCGGTGAATCCGGTGAAACCTATCAATTCGCTGTGAATGCGCCTGCTTTAGAACACATCGGCTTTGGTTTGGCAGGCGATTTACAGACGCACATTCGGTGGAACGGAAACCTTAAGTTCCCCGATCTTGATCTCAAGATAAAAAGCCGGCATCTCCACTTACCGGGAAATCACCACTTCTCAGGACTAGTTGCCGATGGAAGTTTGCACAATGAAACCATTTCACTCAAGGCGGCCATTGGAAACTATGCTGCCAGGGATAAAGCCGCCCTGCAGCACGTGGAAATAAACGCCAGCGGAAAAATTTCTGATCACACGCTACTGGCTAAAGCACAGATAAATGATATTTCCAAAATCCAACTAAAAGCCGTAGGAAGCCTAGACAAAAAATCACCCACTCAATCCCTACGCTGGAACGGGCAATTAGTAGAATTCACCTCCACTGCAAAAATACCCGTTCGCTTAACAGCGCCAACAACTTTGGCAATCAATTCGGAATTCGTATCACTCGGCCAAACAAAATTATCCGTTTCCGATGGATTCTTAAACATCGATCAATTGCACTGGACACCCGGGGAATGGAAAACTCAAGGCCATTTTTCAGGCATCGCCTTACTGCCGGGCGAATACCAAAACTCAAAACAATCGTCGTTACAGTTAGGTGGTCATTGGGATTTTGTTTCCAATTCGCAATTAACCGGCAATCTGCACATGCAACGCGAAAAAGGGGATTGGTATTTACCCAACGAAATATCACAGCCTTTGGGCTTGGAGGTAGCCCAGCTCAAAGTCGTCGCACAAAATGGCAAAATAACCGGCCAGTTTGAATTAGCCAGCCAATCTATTGGCACTGCCAAAGCGCATTTGACCATACCAACAAAGCAATCGAACAACCGCTGGACTATTCCCGATGAAGCACCGCTGAACGGTGAAGTCATTGCCCGCATCAAGGATCTAAAATGGATTGATTCCCTTTTAGGTGACAGTGTAAGTACCAATGGACAGCTTCAGGTTCAGGCAACTATTCAAGGAACGCTCAAGCAACCGGATTTTAATGGCCGTGTCTCCGGTACGCAATTGAGTGTGGTGCTGCTGGAGCATGGCATAAATTTGCAGCAAGGTAATTTGGATGCCAATTTCCGCCGATCGAACTTAAAAATAGATCGACTGCACTTTATCACGCCGCACGAAGCGCCACCCGATGACCGGTTGTTAAAAGATGTCAAGCTGGATAGCGCATCGGGTTCTTTAACAGTTACCGGAGACATCGGACTTGTTGGCAATGAAAGCCAGTTGGATTTCAAAATAAATCAACTCCCTTTCACGCATAAAACAGATTATTGGATCGTCGCATCCGGTTCCGGTCAGGCTAGGTTCCATAAAAATAGTTTAAGCGTGACAGGCAGCCTAGCGGCAGATGCCGGCTTATTGTTGCAACCGCCGCAAGATCGCCCGGAATTATCGGATGACATTGTGTTTGTGAACACTCCCAATACTGCCCCGAAAAATCTGTCGCTGCTGTTGGATATAGCTCTCAATTTAGGAGAAAAATTCTATCTCCGTGCAGCCGGATTGGAGGGACGCTTAGCGGGTCAATTACAAGTTCAGAATGATAAAAATAATACGCTCAAGGTCAATGGCGCCATTGCGGCAAAAGATACCACTTTTAAAGCATATGGCCAGAACCTTACGGTTCAGCGCGGCATTGTCAGCTTCCAAGGTCCGCTGGATGATCCCGGGTTAAATATTCTGGCCGTGCGGGAAGGTTTAGCGGTTGAAGCCGGCGTTGAAATCATGGGTTCGGTGCGTCACCCGAGAGTGACATTGGTATCGACTCCGAATGTTCCCGACACCGAAAAACTTTCCTGGATAGTTTTAGGAAGAAAACCCGATCCCGGCGGATTAGATACTTCGGTATTGCTGGCAGCGGCGGGTTCGATATTGGGCGGACAATCCGGAGCCGGAATTACCGAAAAAATTACTAAGGCACTGGGTGTCGATGAAATTTCATTCAAACAAGCAGGAATCGGCAGTTCTCTAAGCGGGCAGATCGGTGTGGTCGGAAAACGTATTTCATCCCGTGTTTATTTGAGCTATGAGCGCAGCCTGGCGACAACCACAATGGGAATCACGAAACTGACTTACAATCTGACTCCCAAGTTAACCGTTGTCACGCAAGCGGGCGAAGACAGTGCGATTGATCTGTTTTATACATTTCAATTTGATTAGATCTAATTTTCTGTACTGAACGGATCAGATCACTATCAAAGAAAAATGACGACTGAAATATACCAAAGCAGAAAAAGACTGGAAAACGACGATTGGAGTTATTCTTCGCTAAAGGGATACTTTATGATAGGCCTTGATGTTCTTGACGATCGTAAACTATTTGTTTATAGTCTGTGAATGATTCGAAGTTTTGCCACCTCAGAAACAGAGCAATTTTATTCCACTGGCAAATCGCGTCGGCTTCCGCCGGATATTTTTAAGCGCGCAGCAATGCGTTTGATACAACTAAACGCAGCCACACGAATCGAAGACTTACGTTTGCCGCCGTCAAATAAGCTGGAAACATTAACACATGATCGTACCGGGCAATGGAGTATTCGTATCAACGACCAGTGGCGCGTGTGTTTCCGCTTTGAAAATGGCGATGCATTTGACGTCGAAATCGTAGACTATCATTGAGGAACGCTATTATGATCAAACAAGGACTACCCGCAATTCATCCAGGCGAATATCTGAGCGAAACCCTAACGGAATTGAATATTTCACAAGCCGATTTCGCCCGCGCTATCGGCGTTTCCTCGATGCGCATCTCGCATATCATCAAAGGCACACGTCCGGTCACAGCAGAACTGGCTTTACTGATCGGACGCGCTTTAGATCAATCGCCGCAATATTGGCTCAATCTGCAAACCGCTTATGATTTAAAAATTGCCGAGGCTAGCCTTGGCGATCTGCTGAACGAGGTACATTTATTGGCACGGGCTTAATTAATGATACTGCTCACCCTGCTCTTTCCAGAGCAATACCAAGAAAGTATGTAGGATGTGTCGGCGTAAGGAGGCGCATTTGTCGAGAATGATGCGCTTCACTTTGCTCAGCACATCCTACGGACCTATCAATGCGATTTTCAGCGAGAGTCTGATGTATCAGACGGGGGAATTCCGGCAGGATGATTATCCGATTGAGCGCTTCTTTTTACGCAAAAAAGGGATTAGGTCGTGATTAAGAGAAAATAAGTGTAATTGGTAAGGAAAATGACGATTGGAGTTATGCTTCACAAGTAAAAATTCTTTATTATAAACCTGACACCTTTTTGGTCATTCTGTAACGCAGTAATAGAGCATTCATAAGAACAATATAACCAATCGGATAGGATAAAAATAACTCGACATTATCCTTACGTTTCAAAATGACAGACTACTAGTGCTTACGGAAGGATTTACACCAAGTACGCAATGTTTGCCTCTTACCTAAGATAATACTTTAAGGGAATTTAAAATGTCAGATTTAGAAACCATCACCGCTGATGTTTTGATTGTGACCGTTACACCAGTAGAAAGCCGGGCAGTACTACAAGCCTTCCAACAATTCACTGGCAATAAAGCGCAGTCCATTGCCATTGGTGATCGTGTTTACCGTGATTTAGGTACAGTTAATGGCGCAAAAGTGTTTATGGCATTGTCAGAAATGGGGGCTGTAGGCTTAGGTGCGGCGCTACAAACAGTGCAAAAAGGAATTTCCGCTTTGTAACCCCACGCAGTCATCATGGTAGGTATTGCTTTTGGTGTTGATGAGCAAAAGCAAGCTATCGGCGACATTCTGGTATCCAAGCAATTAATGCTTTATGAAGTCCAACGAGTGGGGACCGGTGAAATTGTGCCTCGTGGTGACAGACCGCATAGCGCTTCACGTTTAATCAACTACTTATACAATGCGCATTTGGACTGGGACGGTGCTGAGGTACGGTTTGGGCTAGTGCTAACGGGCGAGAAATTAGTTGATGATTTGGATTACCGCGAGTCGCTAAAAAAGCTGGAATCCGAGGCTATCGGTGGCGATATGGAAGGAGCGGGACTTTATGCGTCTTGTCACGATGCGAAAGTCGATTGGATATTAGTCAAGGCGATATGCGATTGGGCTGATGGTAACAAAGACCATGATAAAAAACAGCGGCAGCAGCAGGCCGCTGAAAATGCAGCCGCCTTTGTACTTTATGCCTTGCAACATGCCTCGTTGCTGAGACTGACATCTTTGCCTAATTCAACAGGCAGTGGTGAAACACAACAAGTTGCAAGACAAATTACTACGGCTAATTATATTGAAGGCAATGTTTTAGTTTGCGCCAATTTATTTGGTGCTTGGGATGAAAACAATGCAGCGGATATTAAAATTCTTCGTTCTGTGCTTAAAGAAGATTACGACGATTGGATTGTAAAAATAAGAGAGGTTCTACATTATCCTAATTGCCCTATTTCCCTGGTAAACGGACTATGGCAAGTAACTGATCGTAAAGTATTATGGAAAGCATTAGGCTATAAGCTTTCTGATGTTGATCTTGATCGTTTTAAGCAATGTGCCATCTCAGTTCTAACAGAGCGCGATCCTCAATTTGATTTGCCGGTTAATGAACGCTATGTCGCTGTCATTTATAAGAAAGTGTTGTCGCATTCACCTAAACTTAGACAAGGTATCGCTGAAAGCTTGGCACTTCTTGGCAATGAATCAGGTGTTTTAACTCACTGTTCACGGAATAAGCGGGAATCTATTGCTGTTTTAGTAATTCGCGACCTATTTGCAACAGTCGACTGGTGGCTATGGGGTAGTCTGAATAACCTGCTTCCGATATTAGCCGAAGCGGCTCCTAACGAGTTTTTGAATGCCGTTGAAGATGCATTAGTGCAATCGCCTTGTCCATTCGAGGAGCTTTTTTTACAGGAAGGTGACGGTTTTGCTGGCAGAAATTACCTAACTGGCTTGTTGTGGGCATTAGAATCTCTTGCTTGGGACGAAACTTATTTAGTTCGGGCCTGTGTGATTTTTGCTGAACTTGCTACGCATGACCCTGGTGGAAGATGGACTAACCGTCCTGCAAATTCCCTGACAACTATTTTGCTTTCGTGGCTCCCCCAAACTACTGCATCAGTTGAAAAACGGATAGTGGTATTAAAAACACTGCAAAAGGAATTTCCAGCAGTAACATGGAAACTTTTGTTAAGTTTGCTACCCAATCAACAGCAAATTTCAATGGGTACTCATAAGCCCACATGGCGTAATACCATTCCCGATGATTGGGAAAAAGGCGTTTCTCCGCAAAACTCTTGGAAGTTGGTTTCCAGTTGCGCTGATCTTGCAGTTGCAATGGCAAGCAATGACATTGAAAAACTCACAGAATTAGCCACTCATATTGATAAACTCCCCGCTCCAGCTTTCGAGAAAATTTTGACGCATTTATCGTCAGCAGCTATTTGTAGCAAACCGGAAGATGAACGTTTAGTGCTTTGGGACAAACTTACTGGATTTGTTGCACGTCATCGACGATTTTCTAATACCGAATGGGCATTAGCTCCCGACTTGTTATCAAAAATTGAGCTTGCTGCTACGAAAATTGCTCCAAAGAAACCATTAAATCTTTACCGCAGATTATTTAGTAACCGTGATTACGACCTTTATGAAGAAAATGGCAACTATGCTGAACAGCGGCAAAAACTTGGAGAGCGTCGGGAACAGGCGATAAAAGATATATTGACAAATACTGGCATTGATGCAGTAATCAGTTTTGCTGAATCGATTGAGTCGCCGTTACATATTGGATGCTCACTGGGTGTAGTTGCCGATGTGGAAATTGATAAAGCTATGCTTCCCGCATTTTTGGAAACAGAAAACAATAAACTTACTCAATTTGCAGGCGGCTATGTTTCGAGCAAGCAATATAAATATGGCTGGGAATGGGTAGATGGCTTGGATAAATCAGATTGGACAGTTGCACAAATTGCTCAGTTCTTAAACTATCTGCCCTTTACAGAGGAAACTTGGAACCGTTCGGCAACGTTACTTGGAGAATCAGAAAGGGGGTATTGGAGCAAAGCTAACGTGAATCAGTATCAAGCAGACTGCGATATGGGGATAGCCATCGATAAGCTGATTGAATACGGCAGGCCACATGCCGCTATCGATTGTTTACAAAACATGCTTTACGACCAACGTACACTAGATAAACCTCGAAGCATAAAGGCCCTTCTTGCAGCACTATCTTCAGAAGAACCAGCATATACAATGGATGATTATCGCATTTGTGAAATTATAAAAATCCTGCAAGACGACGCAGATATAGCCCCTGAAGAACTTTTTCGTATTGAGTGGGCATATCTACCGTTATTGGACGATTATTACGGCGCTTCGCCAAAATTGTTAGAAAATCGCCTTGCTACTGAGCCAGAATTTTTCTGTGAATTAATACGACTAGTTTATCGATCAACTAACGCAGATGAGGCGCAGAAAGAACCTAGTGAACAAGATAAGAATGTAGCAACGAACGTATACAGGCTTTTAAAAAAATGGCGAACACCGCCAGGTACACGACTTGACAGCTCGTTTTCGGGAGAACAATTTACCCATTGGCTTAAGCAAACTAAGCAAGTGTGTATCGAATCTGGTCATCTTGAGGTAGCTCTTAATTACATAGGGAAAGTTCTTTTTTACTGTCCGCCTGACCCGCAAGGATTATGGATAGATCAAGCTGCTGCTGATGCGCTTAATGCAAGAGATGCAAAAAAAATGAGAGATGCTTTTAGCAATGCCATTTTTTATCCAGGAGGAACGCGTTTTGTTGACACTACTGGAGAAGAACAACGACAGCTTGCTAAAAAATACAGAAAACAGGCTGATGAAGTTGAAAATAGTGGTTATCAGCGGCTCGCCACTACTTTAAGAGAATTGGCTGAGGATTATGATTCTGATGCTGAGCGAAATATAGATGACTATATAAGTTAGTCAGGATGGGTACATGCTTTTTTGTGCCCACGCAAAAAGGTGTCTATAATGAAGAATGGTCATGCTATCGTTAATCCTAAATCCTCAGTTGAAGTCACTTAAGTCGCTCAGAAATAGGCTTTTTGAAAGATTCATACATCACCAATCGGATCAAATTTAAATTAGCTAAAATTGACTAAAAGTATTGTCACATAAAGCTCCAGCTTAATTTAGGCAACTGAGGTTTTTAGTTTAATCGCACCACAGTCAATGCAGCGTTCGATATCGCCCTTGTTTTAAAATCTACTCGATTCAGATTGTCAGTTTACCCATATTTCTTCCGATTACGCCGGCGCCGGCCATGCGCCTGCCGAGCCTCAGCTTCAGTGAGCGGTGCAGGTTTCTTACCGGCGTAGGGGTTGTGTCCGACTTTAAAATCAACGCGCAACGGCGTGCCCTTCAGTTTGAAAACTTCGCGGAAAGTATTTTCCAGATAGCGCCGGTAGGTTTCCGGCACATGATTGAGCATGGTGCCATGCACGATGATTAACGGCGGGTTGGAGCCGCCCTGATGGGCATAGCGCATTTTTGGGCGCGACATGCCGCCGCGCGGCGGTGGGTGTTTCTCGATCGCCGCAATCAATGCACGTGTCAATTTAGGAGTTGATAAATCGGCCATGGCTGCCGCATAGGCTTGGTCAATCGAAGGCAGCAGATTTTTCATGCCGCTGCCGTGCAGTGCGGAAATATAGTGCAATTGCGCAAAACTCAGAAAAGCCAATTTTCGCGCCAATTCGCGTTTAATCGTGTCGCGCTGGTATTCATCCAGGCCATCCCACTTGTTAACCGCGATGACCAGCGCGCGCCCTGTTTCCAGTATAAATCCGGCAATATGCGCGTCCCGATCGGAAATCTCATTTTTTGCATCCAATATTAGTACCGCAACATTGGCATCTTCGATGGCTTGCAAGGTTTTGATGACAGAGAATTTTTCTATGGTTTCAAACACATGACCACGGCGCCGCAAGCCTGCTGTGTCGATCAATGTATAGTGCTTGTCTTTATGCGCAAAATCGATGTAGATACTGTCGCGTGTCGTTCCGGGTTGATCAAATGCGATCACCCGTTCTTCGCCCAGTAACGTGTTGATGAGCGTTGATTTCCCGACGTTGGGACGGCCGACGATCGCAATTTTCGGATGCTTGCTCTCGAAAACCAATGGGGTCAGACTCGATTGCTTGTTAACGGGAGGAGTCAAAAAAACAAAAATTTTCGCAAGTGATCGAGGTATTATCGGAATTGGGGATGGGGATATTCTAAATCGCCACAATCAAAGCAGCATTCAATATCACCTTTGTTTTGATAAGCTGCTCATTAAGGCTGTCAGTTTACCCATATTTCTTGCGGTTACGCCGGTGCCTGCCATGCTCGCGCCGGGCCTCAGCTTCAGTAAGCGGTGCAGGTTTTTGTCGGTATAGGGATTGTATCCGACTTTAAAATCAAGGCGTAACGGCGTTCCCTTCAGTTTAAAAACCTCGCGGAAAGTATTTTCCAGATAGCGCACGGTACTGGAATTCCATTACACCCCAAAGCACGGTAGTTGTGGTTGAACATTGCTGAAATCGAGTTGGCTGTGTTGTCCAACATGTGCCTGACACAGCGCATTCCAGACAAAGATCATCTGCGCAGTAAAGTAGAGGCAAATATCAATGCCCGCAATGCCAAAGTCTCCCGTCAATTGGCGCTCCACCTCTCAGGATGCTCGCCGCAAATTGGCACGTTTGTATCCTCGTTTTTCAACGTGACTGACTACTAGCAATATAACAGAAGCGGCCACCTTTCCACTCCAAACTCTACGATCGCTTATCCTGCACCAGTTTCTCCCATAACTCTTCAACTTTTATATCCTGCATTTTTTGATTCTTTTATAGGTAAGAAGAATAACTTGATCACTCTTTATTTAAATTACAGATTTACCACATGTTAAGCCGCAGCTTGGTTATCTGATTTGCGTTTGCTTCGCATATAGAAGAAAGCACCAATTGCAAGCACCAGCACAATAGGTGCAATTATTGCCGATTTCGGTGTTGGCCGGCCTTCTCCTACTGAGAACGGAAAGCGTGACACATAATCCTGTGCACCGCCTGTTACTGTCACCAATCCTACAAATTTACCTTTTTCCGGAAAAGTATGGTCTACAGTAATTGATGCTGTCGGGTATA